>CALZKI010000049.1 GCA_945787995.1 uncultured Lachnospiraceae bacterium
TAGTATAGCAGTTTTTAATTACCTGGACTTTATTGCTTGCCTATTTCCGCGATTGCACCATTCAAAAATCCTCAGCGTAGCCCGCTACGCCTGCGTTTTTCGAATGGCACACTCACGAAAATATTCTGCGCAAAAAGTCCGGTAATTAAGAAACCGCTATACTAGTATGACTAGTTATATTTCATGGGAAACGGATTTTTCCTGTGGAAATTTTGCATGCTCTTTATGCCAGTCTTTGCATTTCCATAGTCTTGAAAGGGGCGAGACGAATTATGGGAGTGTGTCAAATATAGCAGGAGGGTGAGCTGCTGATATCATGGTGGAGATAGAAGGTGGCTTGCATAATGCTCCATATCTTAGCATTCCTTCGAACTGGGAGCGTCAGCAGGCGCTTGATAGGAGTGTGTCCTTTTCTTTTGTTCCCGTGAACCGGAGAGAACAGTCCGGCTTTCACGGGAACTTTCTTTTGCTCTGTAAAAAAAAACAAGAATCCGTTCATAACTATCTTGTAGAAAGACGAGAAAGTATATATAATTCAAGGTGTGTTGTATCTTCGCTTAAGGAAGAACGATAACAGGAGGAAAAGTAAATATGAAGAAATTATCAACAAAGCAACTGGTAACTTTAGGATTATTGGCATCTATTGTGTTGATCATGTCCACAACACCATTGGGTACTTTACCCATAGGTCCGTTGTCCATCACACTCAATATGGTTCCAATTGCAATTGCTGCGGTGGCCGTAGGACCTGTAGGTGGATGCATCATAGGAGCCGTTTTCGGTATGTTCAGCTTTTTGCAGGCGATTGGTATTGGTGTACCAAGTGGATTGGGTATGCTCACATTTTCCATCAGTCCGTTCCTTACCTTTGTGCAGAGAGTGGTATCCAGAGCACTGACAGGATATTTGCTGGGCCTGATCTTCAAGGGGGTCAAGAAAGTGAGTAATTCTGTTGTTGGATTCTTTGTAACCGGATTTTGTGCGGCTATTTTGAATTTCGTGTTCTTTATGGGACTTCTTGTTCTTTGCTTTGGTAGTAATGCTGATGTGGCAAACATTTGGGCAGGCAAAACCGTTATGGCATATTTGGTTGCAACCTTTATGTCCAACACAATCTTTGAGATCATTGTTACAACGCTTCTTACAGGTTTGGTTTGCCTTGGTTTATACAAAGCGAAATTATTGAATGCTCAGCAATAAATGTTATGTGAAAAAGAGTTATGCGGTAGAGAGTTTCTCTTTATCGTGTAACTCTTTTCTTAAAAGAAAGCCCAGTGGGTTTCAGAAAACAGATAATAAGTGGTATACTTTTTTATAAACGAATCTTGTGAAGAGTAGGAGTGAATGGCATATGATATTGGCAATCGACATGGGAAACAGTAATATCGTTATCGGATGTATTGATGACGAAAAAAGTTATTTTGAAGAACGTCTTTCCACAGACAAATCTAAAACGGCACTGGAATACGCGATTGGTTTTCATACCGTTCTGGAATTATATAACATTGATGTGTCCCGGATTGAAGGAGCTATTATATCATCAGTTGTTCCCCCGCTTACAAATGTTGTGAAGTCGGCAGTGGAAAAGATCATCGGAAAAACACCATTGGTGGTGGGTCCCGGCATCAAAACAGGTCTGAATCTTCAGATGGACAATCCCAGGTCTGTGGGTAGTGATTTGATCGTGGATGCTGTGGCAGGTATCACGGAGTACGGAGCACCCCTGATCTTGATTGATATGGGTACCGCCACTACAATGTCTGTGGTTGACAAAGACAATAACTATGTGGGTGGTGTCATTATGACGGGACTTCGTCTTGCCATGGAATCTTTGTCCAGCAGGGCTTCCCAGCTTTTCAACGTAAGTCTTGAGGTGCCCAAAAACGTAATTGGTAAGAACACCACCGACTGTATGAAGAGTGGTATTGTTTTAGGAAATGCTGCCTGTATTGACGGTATGATCGATCGCCTGGAGGAGGAACTGGGTTATTCTACAACGGTTGTGGCTACCGGCGGACTGGCACATGTGGTGATTCCCCTTTGTAAGCATGACATCATTGTGGATGACGCCCTTTTGTTAAAAGGCCTGAAGATTATATACGATAAAAATAAGTAGGTGTCTCCAATCTGTAAGTAAGGGGTGCCGAGCAATAAGAGAACTGATTCTAACATATACATGAGGATTACGGTATGAAACTGACAGGAAAAACAGTAGTGCTGGCGGTTACGGGAAGCATCGCTGCATACAAAATTGCAGGGCTTGCCAGCATGTTAAAAAAGATGGATTGTAATGTGCATGTTTTGATGACTGAAAATGCAACAAATTTCATCAACCCAATCACTTTTGAAACCCTGACCGGCAATAAGTGTTTGATCGATACCTTTGATCGCAATTTTCAGTTCAGTGTAGAGCATGTTTCTATTGCAAAACAGGCGGATGTGGTGTTGGTGGCTCCTGCCAGTGCCAATGTGATCGGGAAGATTGCAGGTGGTATTGCGGATGATATGCTGACAACCACAGTGATGGCATGTGCCTCCAGATGTCCTGTGCTGATCTCCCCTGCGATGAATACCAATATGTTCCGCAATCCTATCGTGCAGGACAATTTGAGAAAGCTTGCAGAGTTTGGATATGGCATCATTCAGCCCGATTGCGGCTATCTGGCCTGCGGGGATACAGGGGAAGGAAAGATGCCTTCCGAGGAAACCCTGTTGTGGTATATTCTGAAGGAGATTGCCTGCGAAAAGGATCTTGCAGGAAAAAAGGTATTGATCACTGCAGGACCCACAAGAGAGAAAATAGATCCGGTGCGTTTTATTTCCAATCATTCCACCGGTAAAATGGGATATGCGTTGGCAAAAATGTGCATGTTAAGAGGGGCGCAGGTGACTTTGGTCTCCGGGCCGGTGTCTATCGAACCGCCACTCTTTGTTGACGTGATTCCTGTTACATCGGCCAAAGATATGTTTGATGCAGTGACGAAAAGATATGATCAGGTAGACATTGTGATTAAGGCTGCGGCGGTAGCCGATTACAGACCGTCCGATCCGGCTGACGAAAAGGTGAAAAAGAAGGACGACCAGTTGTCTATTCCCTTAGAGAGAACCGATGACATTTTGAAATATCTGGGAGAACATAAGAAAAAACAGATCCTTTGCGGCTTTTCCATGGAGACAGAGAACATGCTGGAGAATTCCAGGGTTAAATTGGAGAAAAAGAACCTGGATATGATTGTTGCCAACAATCTGAAGGTTGCCGGAGCCGGTTTTGGCACGGATACGAATATCGTCACAATGATCACGAAGGAGCAGGTGGAAGAACTTGAGATCATGTCCAAGGAAGATGTTGCAAATGTGATTATCGATAAGATATTGACATTGTAATATAACATGACGATTGAAAATGAGTATGTAAAACAGGAAAAAGTTTTGGACATACAAGGAAAGCGTTTTTTATAATACATGGGAGCAGAAGGTAAAAAGGAAAACAGCTTCATATTGCAGGCAGGTGTTCTGGCAATGGCAGGTATCATTGTCAGAATTATTGGTATGCTCTATCGCAGTCCGCTAACAGCCATCATTGGTGATGAAGGTAACGGATATTATAGTTATGCATACAATATCTACGCCAATATTTTGCTGATTTCTTCTTACAGCATCCCCTCCGCCATATCCAAGGTTATGGCTCAGAAGCTGGCCCTAAAGGAGTATCGTAATGCGCATCGCATTTTCCGATGTGCGCTTGTTTACGTTACGGTTGTTGGTATTCTGGCCAGTTTGTTTGCTTTTTTTGCAGCACCTTTCCTGGTGGTTGATAATGCGGTCGTGGTGTTAAGAGTTTTTGCTCCTACCATCTTTCTGTCCGGATTCCTGGGTGTTCTGCGAGGGTATTTCCAGGCGCAGGGCTCCATGGTACAGACCTCACTGTCTCAGATCATTGAGCAGATTCTGAATGCCCTTGTCAGTATCGGAGCGGCCTATGGTTTCATTCAGCTGGCGCATGCGGAGGACACCACTGCAAGAGCAATTTATGGTGCGTCCGGTTCGGCTCTCGGTACAGGGTGCGGTGTGGTTGCGGCCCTGTTATTCATGTTCTATATGTACATGATCAACAAGGATACTATTCTGAAAAAGGCGGAGAAGGATCAGCATAGTGAAGTGGACAGCTATGCCGCCATAAGCAAAACCATTCTGTTTGTTGTCACGCCTTTTATCTTAAGTACCTTCATATATAACTGTACTACAGCGGTAAATCAGACAATCTATACGGGAATTGTCATGAAGACACATGAATATACCCAGCAGGATGCTGCTGTACTGTATGGTGTTTTTTCGGGAAAAGCAGTTCTTCTTCGAAACGTACCCGTGGCACTGGCTTCGGCCATGTCTTCGGCTATCATTCCCGGGGTTACGGCGGCCTGGTCTACAGGACAGAAGAAGGATGCAAGAAGAAAAGTGGAACAGGCCATGCGTATGACCATGCTGATCGCTATTCCGGCAAGCTTTGGACTGGCTTTCTTTTCAAAACCCATCATTATGTGTCTGTTTCATCAGAAGGCAACTCTGCAGCTGGCGTCTCTTGTTTTGACTTCCCTGTCTGTTACGGTATGCTTTTATTGTATATCAACAATTAGCAATGGTGTTCTGCAGAGTATTGAACAGGTCAATAAACCGGTGATACATGCGGCCATTGCTCTGGGAGTACAGGCCATAGTATTGGTGGTTTTCTTGAAATTCACTGGGGTGGGTTTATACGGACTGGTGATTGCAGATGTGGTGTATTCCGTACTTATGTGTGTGTTGAACGGATATACCATTAAGAAGAAGCTGCATTATAAACAGGAGTGGATGGATACCTTCCTAAAGCCTGCTATATGCAGTGCTATTGTGGGGCTGATCACCTTTGGCATATATAAACTGCTGGATTATCTGACCGGCATGTTCTTTTTAGCTATGGTGATCGCTATCGGGATCTTTATTGTCCTGTATTTTGTTTTGATCCTTCTATCCGGTGGAGTGACGGAACAGGAAGTGAGAGCTTTTCCGAAGGGACATATCCTTGTCAAAATAGCAAAGAAGCTGCATTTGCTCAGATAAATATAAGGTGTAAATTGAAAGCGGGAAGCAACCAGTGAAAGTTGCTTCCCGCTCTTGTATTGTTATAAAGTAAGTTCCTTGTCGGGAACACGATTCCGACAGTGGAGCAAATTCTTGCTATACTTGTATTAATCCGGAGATGTCGGTTCCGATCATCATGGAATAGTTGGTGTAATATACCACAAAGCCGGGTTTTGCTCCGGCCGGCTTTTTCACGTTCTTGCGCTGCAGATAGTCGATTTCCACTTTGTCCTGATGCTTTCCTTTGGAGTAAAAGGCAGCAAGTGCTGCGGCTTCTTCAAACGCTCTGTCAGGCACTTCATTGCCTTCGGTTTTCAGTACCACATGGGAGCCGGGAATTCCTTTTGCATGGAACCACCAGTCGCCGCCGTTGGCAAACTTAAAGGTAAGCTCGTCGTTTTGGTAGTTGTTTTTTCCAACATAAATGTGAAAACCATCGGAGCTAAGGTAGTGGAATGGCTTGCTTGTGAATTTTACTTTTTTGCTGCCGCCTTTTCGTTTGATATAACCGGATTCAATCAATTCTTCTTTGATCTCCAGCAAATCCTCTTCCTGCTTTGCTATATCCAGTGATGTGGCAATGGATTCCAGATGATCGATCTCATCTTTTACCTCCACAGTCAGCTTGGAAAGAGCTTCGTAGGTTCTTTTTAATTTGGCGTATTTATCAAAATATTTCTTGGCATTCTCCATGGGAGTGATGGTAGGATCCAAGGGGATGGTAATCTGTTGGTTGTCATAATAGTTCAATGCTTCCATGGATTTGGAACCTTCCGGAACGTTGTAGCCATAAGCAGTGATTAACTCGCCCCATATTCTGTATTTGTCCTTTTTCTCTGTATCCTTCATCTGGGCAAGCTGTAAATCGTATTTTTTCACCGTACGTTCCAAGGCTGTCTGTACGATTTTTCTAAGGTCTGCGGACTTTTGACGAATGCGTGTGACTTCATTTTTTTCTGCATAATAGCTTTCCAACAGAGCACTGACTGAATCAAAGGATTTCTGCTCTGCGGAAGGGTACATGGTAACCGGAATGACACTGTATTCCCGGGGGATTCCGTTCTCATATATGATAGCGGGAGCGTAACTTCCGGTATGGATTGCAGATTGCAGATCCTGTATGGACTTCCACAATGCCGTAAGGTGCGTATTGTTTTCAGAAGCATTTCCGGGAAGACTGCTGTCTATGTCTGCTCTGGCACATAATTCCTCTGCCAAAAAAGGAGAAACACCGGTATAGGTACAGTAAATCCCTTTATAGACCGGTCCGTTGTAATCTGTCATGTGGGCGGTGAAGGACATTGCATCAGCGGTGAGCAGGTTCTCCTTGCTCTGGGTATCCGGCAGGAAGTAGGTTCGGCCGGGCAATACTTCGCGGACGGAGCTGACTGCTCCGGAAATGTGCTTGATACTGTCAAGAATCATCTGTTCATTGTTGATAAAAATGATATTACTGTGTTTACCCATCAGCTCTATCACCAGCTGCTTTCTGCAAAGATCACCCATTTCATTGAGATGTTCCAGTTCCATATGAACGGCACGCTCCAGACCCGGTTGGGTGAAACCGATGATGCGGGCGTTCTGTAAATGCTTGCGCAGCAGCATACAGAAACCGGGGGCAGTCATGGGACTGGGCAGATTATGGTCTGTTAAGTACAACAGCGGAAGAGATGCATCGGCACTCATGAGCAGACGTTTCTGGGTGCCGTTTACCTTAATGGTGAGCAACAGTGCATCTGTTTCCGGTTGTGCGATTTTATAGATACGACCGCCTGTTAAGGTGTCGTTTAATTCCTTTACCAGGGCGGAAATTGTTACGCCATCAAAAGCCATGGTGAGATTCCTTTCTGTAAGAAAAAGATACAGTTTCCTTCCGAGTTTAGCACCTTTCTCAACAAATCGTCAAGGCAACCCAGTATTGACGGAAGTTGGGGGATAGCCTATAATATTACGGTGAATGTTCATCTATACGTAAGAATAAAGTTCTTCTATATGTGAGAACAAAATTCTTTTATGAATAATATGGAAAGGATACCGTATGATTAAAAGTATGACCGGCTTCGGCCGTTGTGAGATCAGCGAAGGAGAACGCAAAATCACAGTGGAGATGAAATCTGTGAATCACAGATATCTTGATGTAAATATCAAGATGCCGAAGAAATTGAATTTCTTTGAAGCGGCAATTCGTAATGAACTGAAGAAGTATATCCAGCGTGGTAAAGTGGATGTCTTTATTTCTTATGAGGATCTGACAGAGTCCAATATTTGTATCAAATACAACAAAGAGATTGCTGCAGAATACGTACAGTATTTGAAACAGATGGCAGAGGATTTTGGGTTGGAGAATGATCTGCGTGTTTCCAGCTTATCCCGTTATCCGGAAGTACTTTCCATGGAAGAACAAATGGTTGATGAGACGGAATTGTGGGCACTTTTGGAGAAGGCTATCGCCGGTGCGGCAGAAGGGTTTGTACAGACCCGTATCACAGAGGGTGAAAATCTGCGCAATGATCTGATTTCCAAACTGGATGGTATGCTTGCCAACGTAGACTTTATTACAGAGAGATCTCCCATCATTATTACCGAATATAAGAATAATCTGGAAGCAAAAGTGAAAGAACTTCTGGCAGATACCAAGATTGATGAGAACCGGCTTTTGATGGAGGTTACGATCTTTGCGGATAAGGTTTGTGTGGATGAGGAACTGGTTCGATTGAGAAGTCATATTGAAGCCACCAGAAATACACTCCTGGAAGGCGGTAATATGGGACGTAAGCTTGACTTTATCGCTCAGGAAATGAACCGTGAAGCGAACACCATTTTATCCAAAACATCGGATATCGAGATCTCCAACAGGGCAATAGAACTGAAAACAGATATCGAGAAGGTTCGTGAACAGATTCAGAACATTGAATAAGAAAGGCTCTTATGGCTGCCTTTCACTTTGGGGTGTTTTGAGAAAAAGGTGAATTCATGCAAACGTTAATTCATATCGGCTTTGGAAACATTGTTAACACCGAGAAGATCATTGCGGTAGTCAGTCCTGACTCTGCACCGGTAAAACGTATGGTTCAGAAAGCCAAAGAAAATGGCACCGTGATTGATGCCACTCAGGGAAGGAAAACGAAAGCTGTTCTGGTAATGGAGAACAGTCAGGTCGTACTTTCTGCTTTACTTCCCGAAACCATTGCGGCGAGAGCACAGACAGAAAGCAGGGATACAGATGAAGCGTAAAGGGATTTTAGTGATCGTGTCCGGTTTTTCCGGCGCCGGCAAAGGCACCTTAATGAAAAGACTGATGGAGATGCATGGCGAACAGTATGCACTATCTGTTTCCATGACCACCAGACAGCCCAGGCCGGGGGAACAGGAAGGAATTTCTTATTTCTTTGTAGATACAGAGACTTTTGAGAAAACCATTGGGGAAAACGGTTTGATTGAATATGCATCTTACTGTGACAATTATTACGGTACACCGAGAAAGTATGTGGAAGATATGCTGGAGCAGGGCAAGGATGTGATCCTGGAAATTGAAATCCAGGGGGCTCTGAAGGTGAAGGAACAGTATCCGGATGCACTTTTGCTGTTTGTCATGGCACCCAGTGCCGAAGAACTGAAACGACGTCTGGTGGGTCGGGGAACCGAAACAGAGGAAGTGATCAGAAAACGCTTAATAAGAGCTTCCGAGGAAGCAGAGGGTATTCCCGCATACGATGCGGTTGTAATCAATGACGATTTGGATACATGCACGGAGGAATTGCATCAGATGATCCGCTCAGCACATTATGCTGTATCCAGAAATCTGTCGTTTATAGATACCATGCAAAACGAATTAAAGGAGTTAGCGAAAGGAGAATAAATATGTTACATCCATCTTATACAGATCTAATGAATGTTGTTAACCAGGGCGTTGAGGACGGTGAAGAACCGGTTGTAAGCAGCCGTTACTCTATCGTTATGGCTACTTCCAAAAGAGCAAGACAGATTATTTCCGGTGACGAACCTTTTGTAAAAGCAGAAGGGAAGAAACCTTTGTCTATCGCAGTGGAAGAGTTAAATGAGTCCAAAATCCAGATTATCGGTGATGAGGAAGAATAGTCCGGCCTTTGGTGGATATTCATGTTTGTACAATGAAAAAGAACTTTTCTATTTTATTTGTGTCTCTGGGATGTGATAAGAATCTTGTTGATTCCGAGATGATGATCGGTCTTTTGCAGAAAAGAGGATATTCCTTTACTGATGATGAGACGCTTGCGGATGCAGTGGTGATCAACACCTGCTGTTTCATCGGTGATGCCAAAGAAGAAAGCATCAATACCATTCTGGAATATGCCGAATATCGCAAAACAGGACAGCTGAAAGCACTGATTGTTACCGGTTGTCTGGCACAGCGTTATCAGGAAGAAATCCGTCGGGAAATCGAAGAGGTAGATGCTATTCTGGGAATCGCGTCTATTGATGGGATTGCAGATGCGCTGGATTCTGTATTGGCAGGAAAATCGGTAACCCGGTTTGATCCCCTGGATACTAAGCCCTTAACAGGTGTGGACAGAGTACTCACAACCGGCGGTCATTATGCGTATCTGAAAATAGCAGAGGGCTGTGACAAGCGTTGCACCTACTGCATTATTCCTTATATCAGAGGAAGCTATCGCAGTGTGCCTGTTGAGAGTCTTGTGGCAGAAGCTGGGAAGCTGGCAGAACAGGGCGTCAAGGAGCTGATTTTGGTTGCCCAGGAGACCACCCTGTACGGTAAGGATTTATATGGAAAAAAATCGTTACCAATGTTATTGGAAAAACTAAGTGCCATTGATGATTTGAAATGGATTCGTATTTTATACTGCTATCCGGAAGAAATCGATGATGAGCTGATCGATGCGATCAAACGTCTTCCAAAGGTGTGTCATTATCTGGATATTCCGATTCAGCACGGGGCAGATTCCGTACTTCGCCGCATGGGAAGACGAACCACGAAAGCACAGCTGGAAGAGACCATCGCGAAGCTTCGCAGAGAAATTCCGGATATCTGTTTGCGTACCACTTTAATTACCGGATTTCCGGGAGAAACCCCTGAAGACCACGAGGAAGTGATGTACTTCGTGAATGAAATGGAATTTGATCGCCTGGGTGTATTTCCTTATTCTATGGAAGAGGACACACCTGCCGCTTTGATGGAGGATCAGATTCCGGAACAGGTTAAGCTGGATTATCGGGATGAAATCATGGAACTGCAGCAGGAAATTGCCTTTGAAAAGGCACAGACCATGATCGGAAGAGTGGTAGAGGCAATGATCGAAGGCGAAATGTCACGTGCCATGCTGGAAGAGCAGATGAGCGCTTGCGAATCAGATGAAGAGCAGGATCGGGCCCGGATGGATTTCGAACTGGATGACAGGCATGTTTACGTGGCCCGTACCTATATGGATGCTCCGGCAGTGGATGGATTTGTGTTTATCAACACTTATCGCAGCCTGATGTCAGGTGATTTTGTAAAAGTACGTATTACAGACTCGAATGAGTATGATTTGATAGGAGAAATTGAGGATGAATTTACCGAATAAGTTAACCTTATTGAGAGTCTTTATGATTCCCATATTTGTGGTTTTTATGCTAGTAGATATTACGCCCTTTGATAATTGGATTGCATTGGCTGTTTTCATTTTGGCAAGCCTTACAGATCTGTTGGACGGTAAGATTGCACGTAAGTATAATCTGGTAACGAACTTTGGAAAATTCATGGATCCTTTGGCGGATAAGCTGCTGGTTTGTTCTGCTATGATCTGTCTGGTGGAAATGCATATCATTCCCGCATGGATTGTGATCATTATCATCGCAAGAGAATTTATTATCAGCGGATTCCGTTTGATCGCCTCCGATAATGGTGTCGTGATTGCAGCCAGCTATTGGGGAAAATTCAAAACAGTTTTCCAGATGGTCATGATCTGCCTGATGATTGCCAATATTCCTGCCCTCCGGCTCTTGACAGACATTGTTATGTGGGTTGCGCTGATACTGACGATCGTGTCCCTGATAGATTATCTGTGGAAGAACAAAGAAGTTGTATGAGGGACGCTTCTTTTGCCACGGCCATAGCCCATTGTCATGGCCATAGCCTACTGTCAAGGATTGGATAGTTATTGCTGTCGAATAACAATTTGGCTGCATGTGCTAACCGGTATTGACAAGTGATTAATATGGATATATCATAACCCTATCTATTTCAGATAGGGTTATTTTATTACGTTATAGGAAATTCCTTGGAGTTTCTCATAAGTTAATAAATGCATCCGCAAGGATGCACACGCTTTTGCAGTGGAATGATGTCGCTTAACGCGACGCAAAAGTGGCGCAGAATATCGCGTTGTGATATTCTTGTATCCCTAGCTATTCTTTTTGAATCCTTTCGGATTCAAGTGGGCATGTCGCCCGGGTTACCCAGTTTTTACAATTTTATATGAAAAAGGAGGATACGTATGCAAAATGACGTAACGCGCAAC
>CALZKI010000050.1 GCA_945787995.1 uncultured Lachnospiraceae bacterium
AAAAAAATAGCCGAAACGCTTTTCAGCATTTCAGCTACTTTCCCATATGGCAGGGAACTAAAGATATAATAACGGAGAAAGAGGGATTTGAACCCTCGCGCCGGTTACCCGACCTATACCCTTAGCAGGGGCACCTCTTCGGCCTCTTGAGTATTTCTCCATGTCCGAAGGTTTAGTCACCCTACCAATGTATCCGTCATTTCTGACGCAGATTTTATTATACCTACGCCTCTATCTTTTGTCAAACATTTTTTTACTACTTAGTACTGGCCATTAAAGATCTGTGCGATTGGTGAATCATCGGACAGGATAACTGTTTTGTTATTACCCACCAGACTGTTCTTTAATGCATCCAGTGCTCTTACAAAGGAGTAGAAATCCTTCTTTTCCGGGTCTGAGTAAGCATCCGAAAGAATCTTCATGTACTCTGCTTCACCTTCTGCTTTGATTTTTTCTGCTTCTGCTTCTGCATTGGAAATCATGATAGAAACTTCTTTATCGGTAGTGTTCTCAATAATCTGTGCCTGTGATTTACCTTCTGCGGTATACTGTGCAGCTATGTTCTCTCGTTCAGAAATCATACGAGTGTATACTGCCTGCTTGTTATCATCAGGAAGATCCAGTTTCTTTACATCAACGGTAATAATCTCAATACCATACTTTTCCTCAGAGTGATTGATCTGATTCATAATACCTTCTGTCAGGGAAGTAATCTCAATTATCTCTTTCGTTGGTTCATCAATCGTCAAATCATTCGACTCTGTGTCTCTCTCTTCCACCACAGTAACCGTCATCTTACCATCTCGGCTCATGATAACTTCATCCTGTTTCATGTTGGAAATTGTATTTTTTGTAGCATTATATACAATGGTATCGATTCTGTTCTCTGCCTTGTTGACAGAACAGCTTAATGTCTGCGCAAATCTCAACGGATCGGTAACACGCCATAAAACGTAGCTGTCAACAATCATGGTTTTCTTATCGGATGTAATTACATCTGATGCAGGAAGGTCATAAAGCAAAATCTGCTGTGGAATGGTATCAATTGTCTGTATCAACGGAATCTTCACCGTAAGACCCGGTTGAGAAACTACTTTCTGTACCTTACCAAACTGTCTGATCAGTTTGTATTCATTCTGATGTGTTACTACCAATATGTTACTCAAAATAATAATTACGCCGACCAGAATGACAAATAACAGAGGAGCGCCCACTTTTCGTTGCTTTTTCTCTTTCTTTGGTTTTCCGTCAGAAGTAAAGTATTCTACATTTTCTGCCATTTTTGTCGCCCTCCTTCCCTATTCTTCTTCCGTTGTAACATCCTGAGTCTCTTCCGGCTCTTCTTTAACAAAACTGTCTAAAGGTAAAATGGTATTTGTTTGTCCATCAGAACTCTCAATAATCACTTTTAAGCCCGGAAGTACATCTTCCATAGTTTCATAGAACATTCTCTTCTTGGTTACTTCAGGATATTTCACATATTCCTGATACATAGAATTAAATCTGGCAACCTGACCATTGGCCTCGTTGATACGCTCCTGCTTGGCAGCGTCAGCTTCCTGTTTTACTTTATCCACTTCCGCTTTCGCCTTGGGAATCTGCTCGTTACGATATTTGTTGGCATTGTTCACGGCAGTTTCTTTTCCCTGCTTCGCTGTTTCAACCTCTTTAAAGGCAGCAATGACTTCAGCTGTAGGTGGTTCCGCATCCTGAATTGTGATATTGACCAGCTGAATACCGATATCATAGTTTTCCAGTTTATCAAGAATCATCTGCTTGATATTGGCCTGGATTTCGTTTTTTCCTGTGGTTAATACACTGTCTACGGTGTAAGAACCGATTGTGGTTCTGATACAGTTCTGTGCAATGTTGTTCAGGATCTCTTCCGGTTCCTCAGAAGCATATAATGCTTTTACAGGATCTGTTACGCGGTATTCCGCGTAGAAATCCGCATGTAAGAAGTTGTAGTCAGAGGTGATCATCATGGCATCTTCTCCATGTCCGTTCATGGAATAACCGATATCAAAGCCCTGAATTGTGGTATTTACCTTTGTTACAGTCTGCACAAACGGAATCTTGAAGTGAAGTCCCGGCGTAGTGACTGCCTTTGGTGTACCAAACGTACAAACTACTGCCTGCTCTTCTTCTTTGATTGTGTAGAAGGATCCGCCTAATACAAAGAACAATACAAAAAGAAGTAGCAAAACGGTTGCTGCCTTGGATAATCCGGCGGCAACATTTCTTGGTTTCAATGGATCTTTTTTCTTAAACATTTTTTCCTCCTGTGTACTTTCCAATCACACCGATGGTGTATTACGAAATCGTACGAAATTCCTTTACTGCGGTCTCGTATAAATTATTACCTTCACAATCAGCTACGACGATCACCGGAAAATCTTCTACGCGAAGTTTTCTGATAGCCTCTGCACCAAGGTCATCATAGCAAACTACTTCCGACTCTTTGATACATTTTGACAAAAGGGCACCTGCGCCGCCAATCGCTGCAAAATATACGGCTTTGTTTCTAACAATGGCATCCAGTACTTCTTTTGTCCTCTTGCCTTTACCGATCATTGCTTTCTGTCCCAGATCCAGCAAAGTCGGAGCATACTTATCCATTCTGGAGGCGGTTGTGGGGCCGGCAGAGCCAATCGGCTTTCCTTCTCTTGCGGGAGAAGGTCCCATATAGTAAATCGTTGCATTTTCAATATCGATGGGCAAGCCTTCTTCTCTCTCCAGGCTCTCGATCATTCTTTTATGTGCAGCATCTCTGGCAACATACATGACTCCATTCAAATATACATAATCGCCTGCATGCAGCTTTGATGCAACCTCTGCGGTAATAGGAAGCTGTATAGATTTATTCATGCTCATTCCTCCTAAATCACTTCTGTAATGTGGCGATTCACATGACAACAAATGTTAATAGCCACAGGAAGGCCTGCGATGTGTGTAGGATATGTGTTGATATTGACTGCCAGTGCGGTGGTAGTTCCTCCAAGACCTCCCGGTCCGATACCCAGCTGATTGATCTTGGAAAGCATTTCTTCTTCCATCTTTGCAATATGAGGCAGCGGCGATCTTTCGCCCACCTCTCTGGTCAGCGCCTGTTTCGCCATGATAGCGGCTTTTTCGAAGTCACCGCCAACACCCACACCGATCACCATAGGAGGGCAGGCATTAGGGCCTGCGTCATCCACAGCAGTTAAGATAGCTTTTTTGACTCCCTCTTCCCCTTCTGCGGGTTTCAGCATAAATACACGACTCATGTTTTCGCTGCCGAATCCTTTTGGGGCAAAGGTAATCTTTACTTTGTCGCCTGCTACCATGAAATAATGAATGATTGCAGGGGTATTATCTTTTGTATTGACACGAAGCAGTGGGTCGGATACTACTGATTTTCTAAGGAAGCCTTCGGCATACCCACGACGTACTCCCTCGTTCAGAGCGTCCTCTAACAGCATCCCTTCAAAATGTACGTCCTGACCAATCTCCACAAACAGTACAGCCATACCCGTATCCTGGCAGATAGGAATCATTTCCTCTCCCGCAATACGCAAATTATCCTGTAACTGTGAAAGAATCTGTTTGCCCAGCGGGGACCGTTCTGATTCCAGAGCATCCTTCATGGCCCGATCCATATCAGGTGCAAGAAAATGATTTGCCTTAATGCACATTTCTTTTACAACATTCACTAACTCATCGGTTTGTATCGTTCTGATTGTACCCATGTATTTTCCTCATTTGATATCTGCCATTATTCTCCGGCAATCTGTTTTTTGATTTCCTCTAATTCATCCTGAGACGGGCTTCCCGGTTTCCAGCCGATCTCCTGTCCGTCATTCTCATAACGGGGAATTAAGTGCATATGGAAATGGAATACCGTCTGTCCGGCAGCTTCACCATTATTCTGCACCAGGTTAAATCCATCGCATCCAAGCTTGTCTTTCATAATGGTTGCCATTTTCTTAGCAAGACAGATTACTTCTTTTGCATCCTCTTCCGGCAATTCGAAAAGATTTGCATAATGATTCTTGGGAAGAATCAATGCGTGTCCTCTGGTTGCCGGACCCAAGTCTAAAATCACACGATATTTTTCGTCCTCATAAATCGTTTTGGAAGGAATCTCTCCTGCAGCAATCTTACAAAAAATGCAGTCGTCTTTTACCATGTCTTTGTCCTCGTCTTTCTTCTATGCATTAAGATTTCTAAAATATACTTTATCCGGTTACTTATTTATCTCTTTAAAACCACATTCACAAGGTCGCATCCCTGCTGCTTTACATATCCTCTTGTGGTACGTTCGTTCTATAGATCAGGCCTGCATGAAAAGGAATACCGTATCCAGGTTTCTAAGGATTCGGAAGTCCCCCTTCATCTTCATTTCACCGCTCATAAATGCCCGCTGGAAGGTCATTCTTCCCGCAACGATCTCATTGAGCGTATCTTTTTTCAAACTCATTTCCACATCTGCCTGTTCAGCACCGCCGTAATAACAGGACAAATCCGGCCCATCCACCTCAAGCATCAAGGGCTTTGGCATCCTCTCAATAGAGATTCTGTACCGTGCTTTTAAACCGGGCTGCGGTTTGAAATGGGCTTTAAACTCCTCCACATATTCGCTTGTTTCGGAGGGTTCTTCCAAATTCATCTTATCTCTGTAAATGCCGGTCAGTTCGCGAATATCCGCTTTCTGTCGCTGTACATAATTCTCATCTGCCGCATATTGGCTAAGCTGCTCCGATTCCTGTGGCGTCAAATCCGTATTTTTAGTGATGGAAATCTTCTGTTTTACCGCCTGATTACTTGCCGGAAGACTTGGCAGCTTCTGCTTGATGGTGCGATACAGATTCTCTGCTTTCTTTTCAATTATTTTGATGTAAGAAGGATTATTTTCCAACATCAGAGAATCCGTTATATACCCGCAAATACCGCTGCAGGGCATACCTCCCAGAATTTCCCAGGCATTGGAAAGATTCAGTTTTCCTTCCCGCTCACCGTATGTAGTTGCCATAACAATAGGGCACATGTAGATCTTGCTGATTTTCTCTTTATCGCCATAAAGCCAGCATGCATCCAGGAACTGCTGCATATATCCACCGATTCCGAACCACTCAACCGTAGTGGCCAGAATAATGCCATCTGCATTCTTCAGAGTCTGTGGCAGGGTAGGAATGTTATTCTTCTGATCGTAGAGATAAAAGGTTTCCACAGTAACGTGCAGTTCTTCCAATACTTCCTGCATTTTGCTGATGACGAACAAGGTAGGGTCATCCATAAGTCCACGGCCACCGTAATAAATGTTAACTTTCATACCTGCGCTTATCCTTTCTAATGGTCATCCACAGAAGTCCCGCCAGAAGAAATCCCGACAACAGACCTCCCATATGAGCTGCATTGTTAATCTGTTCCGATGTCATTCCCGAATATAAAGAAAATGCAATCATGAAAGCTACTCTTCCCGCTGTCATCTGCCGAAACTTTCCTTTGTGAATGATAACCAGAAACAGCAACGCTCCCATCAACCCGAAAACAGCACCGCTGGCTCCCACCGAATAGGAATAACCTGCCGCAAGAGCTTCATACAGCATGGAACACAGATTTCCCCCTATGCCTGCCAGAAAATACAGAACGAAAAAACGAATGGAACCATACTGCTTTTCAATTACATTTCCTATATAGTACAAAATCAGCATATTACTGAATAAATGATTCAAATCCCAATGTAAAAACATAGAACTGATTATTCTGTAATATGCCTGCTCACGCATCACATCTATGATGCTCAAACCACCTATATTATATAACAAATCACCCGTAAATGCACATACTATAAACAGAACTACATTGATTGCAATCAAAGAAATCACACAGGCCGGTATCTTACTGTGTGATTCTTGATGATCTTTATTCCCGGATGCACCTTTGCTGTATTCGTTGCTTTCCCGGATCCGGAACTGTCCCGCAGTCACCATCTGCAGAAAATGCTCCAATTCGCCCCTCATACCATAAAAGTCCGGAGTCTGAGTTTCATATATGACCAATTGATTGCGACCGGGCATAATATTCCAGCAGAAAGGATCCTGTGCACAAATATCCCGCAGAGAATCCACATGGTCGCCAATAATCAACGACAGGATGTGCACATCTTTGTCGCTCATCTGTGCAAAAAGTTCCACCACCTTCTGCTTAATAAACTCATACTGGTCCTTTGTCATATATTGATAGACAGAGCAATCGATCACATTAAGTGCGTTAATTCCCTGATTTTCTACACGGAAAAAGATGGTATACTCCGGCAGATTACTTCCTATTTTGTTGTATCCGATCTCTGTCAGAAATGATTCCAACTGTTCCCTTGTCATATACCGCTTGTTCCCTAAACCGGCTTTTATCGTAAAAGGCAGCTATTTCAAATTTCTTGCCGGCAATAGTATCTCCCACCAAAAGTATCTTGTGTTTCAGTATATGCTTTCTATGTGGGAATAGCAAGTTAACAGGTTATTAAAAATCTATTAATTAGGAATCAACGAAAACAATATTTCATATTTCCAAACCGAATCTCATCTCCCGGTTCTATCTCAATCTGCTCGTTGGGGTCAAGCGGCATCCCGTTGACGTAAGTTCCGTTGGTGGAATTCAAATCGGTCAATATGTAATGGCCATTTCTGCACTCTACTCTGGCATGCATTCTGCTGACAGATGAATCTTCTATACAATAATTCACCATACCCCTGGCCTTTCCAATGGTGCAGGGCAAGTTCTGCAGTGACACATGAACCTTATTCTTTTTATCTAAAGCAAACAGTTTGTATTCATAAGTATTTTCTGATGCAAAAAACACCGTTTCATCGCCCTGCTTTTCCTGCTCTTGTGCTTTTTTCCCTCTATACAGAAAATCTTCCATGGTGACATTCTGAAGCGTTGGTTGCGGAACAGACAAATAATCCTGCTCCCGATAGTCCACAAGCGCGGCATTATATTGTTCTTTTCTCTTTTGAAAGGCTTGTTCTTTGATGCACAAGCTGATACCAAAGCAAAACAGAAAAAACAGCACCAGGGCGACCGAGATAAGAATGATTTGTTCCTTCTGATTACAATTTAATAAAAAATAAGTCGCTGCCACGCCAATCTCTCCCAGTACAGCAAAGAACACCACCAAGGTATAGACAATCAGACTGCTCCTGCTCTTACGCCTGCATTTGCTTTTTCCTTTGCCGCTATCATAATGTTCGTCTAATTCTCCAACAGACATAGCATTGAAATTCCTATTTTGTACAGCCTCTTCTCCGTAATCAACCACCGCCCGATGCGCTTCATTGGCCTGCATATCAGCAAGACGGCTCTCTGTCTTTGACGCTTCGAGAGCAGCAGAGGATTCCTGCAGATCAGCCGAACTGTCTTCCAGTTTTTTCTGCAGTCTTTTGATAGACAGGACTCCCTGCTCCGCTTCTTCGAATAATTCATACATGATATTAGTGACCGTCTCATCTGCAACATCCAGATTATCTATCAGATATTCAAACATCTCTCCATAAACGTTGCTTGACCTTTCTTCCCTGGGATAATACAAGAAACAATAATGGTCCGATTCATAATCATAATAGATTACTTCGCTATTCAATACCAAACCATTGTAATCCAACAAATATTTTTCCAGTTCATTCTGCGCCTCCACCAAAGCATCGGCCAGTCGCTTTACTTCTATTCCGTTCCATGTTTTCCCATTTCTGTAATTATGAAGACTTACTTTGGAAGTAATATCATAATAAAGAAAAACCTGTCCGTTCATATGGCATAGTTTGCACGGAAGGAAATGGTGCAATCTGTTTCTTTCCAACATCTTCACGCGAAAATCCTGTTCCATTTCTTTCCCGCAGGGAAGGATTAAATAATTTCTTGCTCCTTCTTTGCTATATTTTATATCAGTCAGCATTCTGTCTTTCTCCCTGTATCATTATTCAATAACGTTCCCGGCAAGCTTCCGGAGTCTACTAAAATTTCTTAACATTTCCGTTGGGTTTTGTATGGTTGCATGCACTTCACAAGAGTTTTCCCAACCACTTTCCGGCAAGGTTGGCATACCATCTGAAAAGGGATGCTCAACCTGGCACCGGGCTTTTACAGTTACCGTATCATGATCAACCAAAAGTGTAGTATTTACACCGGATACACCAAAATACTTCTTACCAAACTGCTCTTGCATCTTCTGATTGCCATACTGTGTTTTCCTTTCTGTATCCAGAGGTTTTATGCTTACCCGAAACGCAAATGCATAGGCATCCTGAAACATAACGCACCGGTCATAAGCATAAAAAGTCAGGTATATGAAGAAAACCATAAGGAATATTACCCAGCCCATAAGCAGTGAGGCTTCCAACGTCATGTAAGCCTGCCATTCTTTTCTCTTTCTTTTCATTTTTCCTTCTCTTTCATTCCATACACTTTCATGATAAAACAACCAGCGTCAATATATAGCCGGCCAGCAAAAAGGGTAAAAACGGAATCTGATCCTTCATGCCCACCCGTTTGCAAGCAATAAAAAACATGGAAAGAAGGCAGGAAACACATAGTCCAAACATCAAACTGAGAACGCTGTGAATCAAATCCGTCAAAGCGCCCAATACCAATACCATCAGACCGTCTCCGTATCCCACCTTTTGTTCGGTAAAAAAAGCTGTCATCAAGAGAAAACAGCCGGGAATAAGAGCTTGTCCTACAGCAGGCAATGTTTCCTTCATCGAAATCCCCTCTATCATATAGCACAACAAAGCAACCATGGCTCCCACCACAGGCAGGAAGTACGGAATTGATTTTGTTTTTAAATCCTTCCATGCTGCATATGTCAGGATCCCAAGCAGTAATGCGTATCGTATCTCTGTCATGTCTTACTCTCTTCTACATGATTCCATCGTGCTTTTCTCACTATGATTCTCAATTACAGGACATACACGGTGATTTATCCCACACCTTGGATAAGGGCACTGTGTATACCGTTCTTTTCAGTCCGGAACAGTTTGCATTGTAATGATAGCGGTCCCCTTCCGGCGTTACATAACAAATCGGTTGCAGGGTATTATTTCCACCACAATAGACACAGGGACTGTACCGCCTATCGTCCCGGTTTCTTGCTTCTCCGATCGCTCCCACCGGAACCTGCAGAATAGTAGTATTCAGATGGTAGCATGATCTTGTCCTGTGATACACGGTTCCGTGTTCCGCCACATACACCATCTGCTCTTCCCGGTCTTCCAATCCATCCATGCCGGCACCGTCATAACCGGTCCAGGCTCTGCCATAATAGCGAACCCCCGTTGGAAAACCGGAAAATCCATAGTTTCCAATGAATGGTTTTGTTCCCCAGTGAACCTGAATATCCACAATATCATTGTGCTGCATTATGTCGGTACCCAGGAAGGACAGTCCCACAGTTCCACCCTTTACCCCTCCATGCTCCAAATAGGTGTATCCTACTTTGTGCAACACCTTCGTTCTCACATAGCCTTCTGTTACCACAGCGGAAAGAAGGCCGTCCGGAATTGCCTGCGGCACATATTTCTCGGCATATCCCCAGGCACAGATTTGATTACCAATCTGATGCACTGCCGCATATATTCTGCTTTGTGTTTCCAACATCCGAAAGGAAAACAAGATATTCATCATGCAAAACAGAAATATGGGTAAAACAAAGCTTGCTTCCACAGTCATGGAAGCTCGGTGTGGTTTTCTTGAGGAGATGTCTGAAAGAGCCCTTTTTTCAGTTTTATGGAGTTTTATGTGTGTGTGAGTGAATTTTTGAAATATGGAAAGAATTGATCTAGATCCTTTTCTATCCCGGAGAGAACGTTGCGAAATTGAAATCTTATCAACAGTTACAATTTGAAAAAAGGACTCCATCATACACCTCCTCACTATTCATTTTTTGCTTTCTGTCAGCGGCTGTAATAATACCCATACCTGCGTTCCAAATTTACTTCAATGCCAAGCCCATTAGAGGTACTCATCTTCGCCAAAATGCAATCCGTACATCCATCCATACGGAAAAAATGATTGCCCTCTGTTCTTCTGATATCCATCTCCATAACGTCCATGGTTCGGAAGGTTTTTGTGTTATCACTAACCGTAAACAATAAACCGGATAAATACTCTTTGTATTCCAACCCGCTTGGATTGTTAATGCTCCGCAAGCTTGACTTAATATGCAAGATATCCTCCAAACTGGTGTGCCAGGTTGCTTCCGTTTTTTGCACCGGAACCTTTCCTCCCTCCAGCAGAATTCTCAGATCCTGTAAGCTTTCCACATATGCCCAGGCCAACAATAGGGATATTTTTACAGGCTCTAACAATTCCGGAGTCAAAATCACTGCGGTTAATCCTGCTGCCCATGCTTCTGCTTCTGCCACTTTCCCACTATCGGTAAAAATGTACGCCACATTGACGGCTTCTCTTCCCAACAATATCCTGTTACATACCGCTTCCAGATTATCCCAGTCAGAATCCTTTCCTGCTATCAGATATTCTATTTGATAGGCCAGAGCTCCTTTCTCCAGCTCCTGCCCATAAAAACCCAATTTATCAAATAGGTACCGGTGAAACAGCAATTCACTGCAAGAACCGGAAACTGCTTTTGCCTCTTCGGACAATCCATCCCCTTTTGCAAGGGACCGATGGGAGGCCAGTTGACCAACCTCCACCTGCCTGCAGGATATATTTCCCATGTCCGGCAACACCAGTCCCAGAATGCCTCCGTTTCTTGTGCGATTGGCTACATCCGCCGGATTGCCCAGTTCGACTTCTTCCATTTCTCCTGTCTCTGTTTCTATCTCAGGCAGATCAATGGAATCAATATCCCGCTGGTTATTCTCCCGTTCTTCAGACACATCTGCATCCCAGAAATCAGGCTCCAAACCTTTTGCCTCCGGGAGCAGATCATTCAATATCCCTTCCGCTGTATGTTCATAATAGTCAACAATCTGGCGTTTCATCACCTCTCCGCCATCATCTGTGGCCAGAGAATATTGCAGAATTTCTGCTTCTTCCAAGGATGTATTCAAGAATTCTCTACTCCCCCAGACAGACTCAAAACCATTCAGATTTTTTAACAAATAATGTCTCAGACGTGCCGTCGTATTATGGATCGAAGGCTTTTGTCCCCCGTAAGACATATCGACAAACAACAGATCATATTGGCTGAACAGCTCCCTGTTATATTCTGACAACACTGCATTAAGGCCGATATCCGCAACACACTCAATCTGCATCTTCATTGCACTCTTCTTTGCCCCATACAGAAAAGTAAAAAAGAAAGAAAGCAATAAGGGCAGCATGAGCGAAAGATATACCGTCAGATATGCTCTTTGCTCTTTTTTTAACCTCATGACATTACTGTATTACTGTCCTCTGTTATTTTCTTGAACACGTTCTGAACAAGTGCACGAAGCTGTGTTTTAAAAATAATAACCAACCCAATAAGTACCACAATGATCAAAATAATCTCTACGGTTCCCATGCCTTCTTCTTCCTGTAGAAA
>CALZKI010000051.1 GCA_945787995.1 uncultured Lachnospiraceae bacterium
TCAATTTTGATTCCTCAGGGACTTTGAAGACACAAATTGAAGAGGGGGCTGCCTGCGATCTGTTCATTTCCGCAGGGCAAAAGCAGATGAATCAGCTGGATATCAATGCTTCAAAAGAGAACAACCCGGATAGTCTGGATTATGTTTTGCCGGAAAGCAGAATGGATTTGCTGGAGAATAAAGTGGTGTTGTGCGTTCCCCGGGATGTGGAGAGCAAAGTCAGCAGCTTTGATGATCTGGCACAGAAAATGCAAACGGAAGACCTGCTGATGGCGATGGGAAACGAGGATGTTCCGGTAGGTCAGTATACGAAGAAAATTCTGGAGTATTACGGATTGCAGGAGGAAGCACTGGCTTATGCCGGGAAAATCACTTATGGCTCTAACGTTAAAGAGGTGACTACACAGATTACCCGGGCCAGTGTGGACTGTGGTATTGTGTATTGCACAGATGCCTACAGTGCAGGCCTTGATCCGGTAGACTATGCAACCCCGGACATGTGCGGACAGGTCATCTATCCCGCCGCAGTTATGAAACAGAGTGGTAAGCAGGAGCTTGCAAAAGATTTTCTGCAGTACCTGACAACAGAAGAGTCCATGAAAGTATTTGAAAAGGTTGGATTCACCGGAGTAGATGAAAGAAAAAGTTAAAAAATGTCACTTTTCGGAATTCTGTTCCCGCTAAGGAGTAAAAAAAGATTTTCGGAGTTGGTATGCCGAAAACAATGAATGAGTTGTGACGTCGGAAGGGTAAAGAAATGGATCTGTTTCCTTTATGGAATTCACTGCGGATAGCTTTTTTCAGTTGCATAGTGGTTTTCTTTGTGGGCATCTTTGCTGCCTACTATATTGCCAGGCTATCTCCGGTTTGGAAGGGAATATTAGACGTGTTCTTTACCCTTCCCTTGGTGTTGCCGCCCACCGTATGTGGGTATCTGCTGCTGCTTGTTTTCGGGTTGAAAAGACCCGCCGGTCAGTTTCTGGCAGGGTATGGTTTTCAGTTTGTGATGACCTGGTATGGCGGCATTCTGGCATCTGCGGTGGTGGCGTTCCCCCTGATGTATCGA
Organism: uncultured Lachnospiraceae bacterium; assembly: GCA_945787995.1. Classification (GTDB taxonomy): domain Bacteria; phylum Bacillota; class Clostridia; order Lachnospirales; family Lachnospiraceae; genus Acetatifactor. Next base: position 1,067 of record CALZKI010000051.1, read on the forward strand.
ACTGCCAGAGGAGCTTTTGAAAGCTATGATAAAAATCTGGATTATGCCGGTCAGACTTTAGGATTATCCAATACCTATATCTTCTGGCATATACGGATGCCTGCCTGCAAACAGGGAATCCTGGCAGGCCTGGTGTTATCCTTTGCCAGGGCACTTGGTGAGTACGGAGCTACCAGCATGCTGATCGGATACACCCCGGGCAAAACGGCTACCATTTCCACCACCGTGTATCAGCTGTGGCGCACCGGCGATGAAAAAGGCGCTTTTATGTGGGTGCTGGTGAATCTGGCCATTTCGGTGGTTGTCATGCTTGCAGTGAATTTGCTGGAAAAAGGAAAGTAAAAATCCCTTGTCGGGAATACAATTCCCAAAAGGGACAAGTAAAAAAGCGTAGAGATAAGTGAGAAATACATGAGTTTGTCTGTGTGCATGGAAAAGAAGTTGGACAATTTCATATTGCAGGTTTCTTTTGAAAGTGAGCGGGGGACGGTTGGAGTTCTGGGGCCTTCCGGTTGTGGAAAAAGCATGACCCTTAAGTGTATCGCCGGTGTAGAAAAACCGGACCGGGGGAGGATCGTTCTGAACGGACGCATCTTATTTGACAGCGAAAAGGGGATTGACCTGAAACCGCAGCAAAGAAAGGTGGGGTATCTGTTTCAGCAATATGCCCTGTTTCCCAACATGACGGTGGAGGAAAATATCCTTTGCGGATTGCAGGGAGAGGGCGAGAAGCGAAAACGACAGGAGAAGCTACAGGAATACCTGGAAAAAATGGATCTTGTGGCGGAACGAAAGAAGTACCCGGGTGAAATTTCCGGTGGGCAGCAACAGAGAACAGCATTGGCAAGGATGCTTGCCGGAGCACCTGAACTGCTGTTGCTGGATGAACCCTTTTCTGCCTTGGATTCGCATCTTCGACTGCGTATGCAGGTGGAAATGAAAACCCTGTTGAAGGAAGTGGGAAAGGAAGCTGTATTTGTGTCTCACAGCCGGGATGAAATCTATCGTATGAGTGAGCAGCTTGCCATTATGGAGCAGGGAAAAGTGTGTGGTTTTGGGGACACCAGGCGGATGTTTGACAAACCTCATAATAAAACCTGTGCGGAATTGACCGGCTGCAAGAATATAGCAGAGGGAAAGAAAGCAGGCACCCATTGTGTAGAAGTGCCTGCCTGGAATATGCGGTTTGAGACAGATACAGAGGTGCCGGAAGAACCTTTTTATCTGGGCATCCGGGCCCATTCCTTTGATTGCAATCAAAATGAAAACAGGACAAATGTGAAGATTACCGGTTGTATGGAAGAACCCTTCGAAATGATATATACCTTCCGGTATCAGGATATGCCGGGGGAAACTCCGGACATCTGGTGGAGAATCCCGAAGAAGGACCGGTTGCCTGCAGGCACCGGGGGATCGGAATGGACGGCAAAGAAAGAAGTCTGTCTGGGCGTTGCACCCAATCAAATTATGTTGTTTCCGGCATAAAACAGCAAGTGCTATAGAGCTATCATTCTATCAACCATTCCACAGAGAATTCTGCTGTGGAAGATTCATCGGTTTTTTAGGAGGTAACTACCATGGAAAAAAATCAGGAACAAATTGCAATGAGAGTGTCTTATATCAGCATCCTGGGAAACGTATTGCTTTCCGTTTTTAAGCTGATGGCGGGGATTTTTGCCCATTCGGGAGCGATGATCAGTGATGCGGTACATTCTGCATCTGATGTATTCAGCACTTTTGTAGTCATGATAGGCATCAAAATATCCGCCAGGGCGTCGGACAAAGAACATCCTTACGGGCATGAACGCATGGAATGTGTGGCGGCCATTGTTTTGGCAACCATTCTTTGCATCACCGGATTGGGAATCGGGAAAAATGCAATTGCCAAGCTGCAGGACGGAAATGATGCAGGTATGGTGATCCCCGGCATTCTTGCACTTGTGGCAGCGATTGTGTCTATTGTGGTAAAAGAGGCTATGTTCTGGTATACGAGAGGAGCCGCAAAGAAAATAGATTCCGGTGCGCTGATGGCAGATGCCTGGCATCATCGTTCAGATGCACTGTCTTCTGTTGGTGCACTGGTTGGTATCCTGTTTGCCAGAAATGGGTATCCCGTAATGGATGTTGTTGCCAGTCTGATCATCTGTGTGTTCATAGTGAAAGCATCCTATGACATATTTAAGGATGCTGTAGATAAGATGGTGGATAAGGCCTGTGACGAGGAAACAGAGAGAGAACTCAAGAACTTTGTGGAAGCACAACCCGGGGTGCTGGGTGTGGATTTGCTGCAGACCCGCGTGTTTGGCAACAAGATCTATGTGGATTTGGAGATTGGTGCTGATGAGAACAGTACTTTGAAAGAATCCCATCAGGTTGCGGAGCAGGTACACGATAAACTGGAAATACAATTTCCTAAAGTAAAGCACATTATGATACACGTGAACCCAAAATCAGTTTGATAGTCAAAATATGGGCTCTTATGGTAAAATGGAACTGTTCAGGATCATACTGATTTGCCATCTGTGAATGCATATATTCAAAGAGAATGGCGAATGGATATGGTTATGGATGGTTTCATTTTTATTAACGCTGAAGCGTTATGGAAATACGTATGAAGAAAAGGAGGAGGTAAATGGGGGAATTCAAGGTTCTCGAGATCAAACAGAGCATCTTTGAAGATAATGATAAAGATGCAGAAGCTGTGAGAGCAGAACTGAAGGAGAAAGGTGTATTTCTTCTCAATCTGATGTCTTCGCCGGGGTCCGGCAAAACAACCACTTTGTGTCGTACAATTGAATTGCTGAAGAACCAACTTCGCATTGGTATTATGGAAGCAGACATTGATTCTGATGTAGATGCAAAAACCATAGCAGAGCAGGGGGTCAAGTCTATCCAGCTCCATACCGGAGGCATGTGTCACCTGGATGCAGATATGACCAGACAGGGGCTTAAAGGTCTTGGTATCGAGGATGTGGATCTGGCTATTTTGGAAAACGTGGGTAATCTGGTATGTCCTGCAGAGTTCGATACCGGTTCTGTGAAGAACGCCATGATCCTCAGCGTTCCGGAAGGACATGACAAACCGTTAAAATATCCGCTGATGTTTTCTATCTGCGACGTGGTGTTGATTAACAAAATCGATGTAATGCCCTATTTCGATTTTGACCTGGAAAAATGTAAAGAGTACATTGCCATGAGAAATCCCAATGCAAAAGTAATTCCTATCTGTGCCAGAACAGGGGAAGGCATGGAGGAATGGGCAGCATGGCTGAAAGAAGAGGTGAATGAATGGCAGACAAATTAGGTGGATGGGTACCTGAGTTTATTGAAAACGAAGTGGAAAGAGAACCCATTATTCGATTGGCAAAAATGATTACCGACCGTATTCCGCAAAAATTAGGCCTTGCCAAAATAACAAAATATGATCCCGAATACTGGGGCCTTGCGGCAATGTGTACCGATGAACAGGCAGAGATTGCCATGAAAATGGGCGTCAGAAAACCGAAAACTTTAGACCAGATGGTAGCGCTTACCGGTATGGAGAAAGAGAAACTGGAGAAGCAGCTGGAAGAAATGTCCTATAGTGGCGTTCTGGAATACAACTGGGAAAATGAAAGGCACGAAAAACAGTACGTTTTACCCATGTTTGTTCCGGGCAGTGCAGAATTCAGTAACATGAATGCCGCCGTTTTAGAAGCACATCCGGAAGCAGGACGTTTCTTTGAGCGTATGAGCCGTCTCCCTTTGGAAAAGGTTACCCCTATGGTGCCACCCGGAGGTGCCGGCATTGGTATGCACGTTATTCCGGTAGAAAAAGCGATCGAGATGGAAAATGAATCCATTTCTTTGGAACATATTTCCTACTGGTTAGATAAATACGAGGGAAAATATGCTGCCAGTCCCTGCTCCTGCCGCCGTTCCAGAAAAACCTTCGAGGAGGGCTGCGCCGATGATCCGGAAGGCTGGTGTATTGCAGTGGGTGATATGGCTGATTACGTGGTAGAAACCGGAAAAGGTGGCCGCTATATCACAAAAGAAGAGGCTCTTGAAATTTTCAAACAGGCAGAAGATAACGGCTTTGTGCATCAGATCACCAACATTGACGGTGAAGACAAGATTTTTGCAATTTGTAACTGTAACGTCAATGTATGTTATGCATTGCGGACCTCACAGCTTTTCAACACGCCCAATATGTCCAGATCGGCATATGTGGCAAGAGTGGAAAAGGCAAATTGTGTTGCCTGTGGACGCTGCGTAGAGTATTGCCCTGCAGGAGCTGTTAAGCTGGGTCAGAAGCTGTGCGATAAAGAAGGAAAAGAGATTCAGTATCCGAAGCATGCCCTTCCCAGTGAAGAAAAGTGGGGACCCGATAAATGGGACGAAGATTACCGTGACAACAACAGAATCAACTGTTATGAAACCGGTACTGCTCCTTGTAAGACCGCATGTCCCGCACACATTGCTGTACAGGGCTATCTGAAGATGGCAGCCCAGGGTCGCTATCAGGATGCACTGGCATTGATTAAGAAGGAGAATCCCTTACCTGCCATCTGCGGACGAATCTGTAACCGTCGCTGTGAAGATGCCTGCACGAGAGGTTCCATCGATGAGGCAATTGCCATCGATGAAGTAAAACGCTTTATCGCTGAACAGGATTTGCAGGCAGAGACACGATACATTCCGAAGAAAGTGGTACCCTCTCTGAATGGTTCCTTCCCGGAGAAGATTGCTATTATCGGCGGTGGTCCGGCTGGCCTTTCCTGTGCCTTTTATCTGGCAGAAAAAGGATATTCACCTACCATTTTCGAGAAAAATGAAGTGGCCGGCGGTATGCTGGTTTACGGCATCCCATCCTTCAAACTGGAGAAGAATGTGGTACAGGCCGAAATCGATATCATCAAAGCCATGGGCGTTGAGATTAAGACCGGTGTAGAAGTAGGAAAAGATATTACTCTGGATGAGCTGCGTGCACAGGGATACAAAGCATTTTACATAGCCATCGGATGTCAGGGTGGCCGTATGGCGGGGATTCCCGGTGAGGATGCCGAAGGCGTTATGACAGCTGTTGAATTCCTTCGTACCGTAGGGGGAAATGAAGCCTATCAGGTACCCGGCAGAACCGTTGTAGTTGGCGGTGGTAACGTGGCCATTGACGTGGCCAGAACCAGTCATCGCTGTGGTTCTTCCGAAGTTTCCATGTTCTGTCTGGAAAGCAGAGAGACCATGCCTGCTTCCGAGGAAGAGATCGGGGAAGCGGAAGAAGAAAACGTACAGATCAATTGTGGCTGGGGACCAAAGGAAATCCTTACAGAGGATGGAAAAGTAACCGGTATCGTATTTAAGAAATGCACTTCCGTAACAGATGAGACGGGACGTTTTAATCCGACATATGATGAAAACGATACTTTGACTGTTCCCTGCGAACATGTATTCCTGAGCATCGGCCAAAGTATTGAATGGGGGAATCTGTTAGCAGGTTCAAAAGTTGAACTTGGCAGAGGCAACGGAGCCGTTGCGGATCCTGTTACATACCAGACGGCTCAGCCGGACATCTTTGTGGGCGGTGATGTATACACCGGTCCAAAGTTTGCCATTGACGCAATCGCAGCAGGTAAGCAGGGTGCTGTATCTATCCACAGGTTTGTACAGCCACATTCCAGCTTAACCATTGGACGTGACAAGAGACAGTTTGTAGAGCTGGATAAGCAGAACATCAAGGTAGAACAATATGACACCTCCAGCCGTCAGATCCCGGGCAAGAACAGGGAGATCGATGACAAGAAGTCTTTCCGGGACGCAAGCCTTTGCTTCACGGAGGAACAGGTGAAGATTGAAACTGCCAGATGCCTGGGCTGCGGTGCTTCTGTGGTGGATGAGAACAAGTGCGTAGGTTGTGGTATCTGTACCACCAAGTGTGAATTTGACGCTATCCATCTGTTCAGAGAACATCCGGAATGCAGCAAGATGACACCCAGTGAGGATAAATTGAAATACATTCTTCCTTATGGTGCGAAACAAGCCATAAGCATTAAATTCAAAAAGAAAAAATAGAGCGATACTATGCATGAATTGGGAATTGTTTTTCACGTGATCAAGAGCGTGGAAAAAGTTGCAAAAGAAAATGATATAACGGAGATTGCCTCGGTTACCTTGGAACTGGGGCAGGTCTCCGGGGTGGTTTTCTCTTACATGGAAGATTGCTGGAAGTGGGCTGTAAAAAAGACAGAGCTGCTGCAGAATGCCGAACTTCGCATGGAAGAAATTCCGGCAGTTACTTATTGCGAAGAATGCGGAAAGACATATGGAACCGTAGAGCATGGCAAGATCTGTCCCCATTGTCAAAGTGAGAAAACCTACCTGATACAAGGAAATGAGGCCAACATCAAGGAGATAGAGGCCTGCTGACGAACAAATAAGAAAGTTGAGGGAAAAAGAAATGTTATTTCATGTATACGGTGAACATGCGCTGAGCCAATGGGCTATGATGCTCCTGGTTTTAGCGGCACTTATTTTGTTGAACGAATTTTCCAGAAGAACCAAAACCGGCGGTCTGATTATGTTTGGGGTGGTTCCTGCGGTTCTGACGATTTATTTTATTGCCATTGCCATCGGTGCAAAGATGGGAGCACAGTGGGCATTAACGAACCAGACTTACGTCTACATGAATGGTTGGTTCCACTATGCAAAACTGTATGCGGCACTTGCCGGATGTATTGGATTTATGATGATCAAATACGGTTGGGGAATTGGTAAGAAGCATTGGTTTAAGGCATTTCCGTTTGCTATTGTGGCAATCAATATTCTGATTGCGGTTGCAAGTGATTTTGAATCCGCCATCAACGGCTGGAATGTATGGTGGTTATCCTCCGAAGGCGTGTGGCTTTACGGCGGTTTGCACAATGTGTTGAACGGTATCGCAGGAATACTGAATATCTTCTGCATGACCGGTTGGTGGGCTGTCTATTCCTCTAAGGATGAGAAGGACATGATCTGGCCTGACATGATCTGGGTGTACATTCTGGTATATGATATCTGGAATTTTACCTACACCTACAACTGTCTGCCCACCCATTCCTGGTTCTGTGGTATTGCTCTGTTGCTGGCTCCAACCATTGCAGCTCTGCTTTGGAATAAGGGTGGCTGGATCATGAATCGTGCGCATACGCTTTGTATCTGGTGTATGTTTGCACAGGTATTCCCGTTGTTCCAGGAAACCTTCCATGACGGCACACAATTCTTCCCCTGGGCAACCCTTACGGTACAGTATGCTGACGGTACGGTGAACAATATCGCTGCCGGAAGCAGTGCCAATGCAAATCCTACCATGATGCTGGTTATGAGCGTATTAGCACTGATAACAAATGTGGTTGCTCTTGGATACATTATCTGGAAATCGGTAAAAACAAAGACAAATCCTTATACCGGCGAAGTATTCACCGATTTCAAATATTATAAGGATGCAGCTGCAAGAGCGATTATCGAATAAACGCAAAAGAAGACAAAAAGTGAGAGATATTTCATAAAAAGTGGTAAGAGAGAGCCCTATATTGTGGCTCTCTCTTTTGGTATAATAATAGACAACACAACAGCTTGGGGAAAACCTGCTGTCTATAAAAAGGCAATAGAGAAAATACAGATGGAGGGTTACTAAAATGAGTTTACCGGCAATCAAAAGAAGATATGAAAAGAAAAGCTATCGGAACTTTAATCTGGCTATTTACTGTCCGGTGCAGAATATCAGCCAAATTGATGATTTTGATGCGTTTAATGAGAAATTCGATGCGGCCTTCGGCGATATGAAAATCGGTCGTGTATATCTGGAGGATTTTCGCGGGTTCGCCACCATTTCCAAAGAACGTTTATTACAGGTGAAAACCTATTTCGAGCAGAAGGGCATCGATACTGCAGGCGGAATCACGACCTGTGCTGCCAACAATCCGGAGTTCGGTTTTGCTTCTCTGTGTTACTCTTCCGAGGAGGGACAGGAAATGCTTCGACAGGCAGTAAAAATGAATGCAGAAGTATTTGATGAACTGATTTTTGATGATTTTTATTTCATCAATTGTCGCTGCCCGAAGTGCATTGAGAAGAAGGGTGACAGAACCTGGAAGGAATTTCGCCTGGAGCAGAAGCAGTGGGTGACAAGGGAAATTGTCATGAAAACTGCGAAAGAGATCAACCCGGATATGAATGTAATCGTAAAATTCCCCCAGTGGTATGAAGATTTCAATGAAACCGGCTACGATCTTTCGGTAGATACAGCAATGTTTGATTCTATTTATACGGGAACAGAAACCAGAAATCCCACGTATGCGCAGCAACACCTGCCCAAGTATCTGAGTTACAACACCATGAGACTGTACGGCAGTGACAAGAAGGACTCCAATCTGGGTGGTTGGTTTGATCCCTATGAGTGCACCTACAACCTGACCTCTTATCTGGAGCAGGCTTATCTCACATTGTTCGCAAAAGCCCGGGAAGCAACCTTATTCTGCTTAAGCTCTTTGATGGAGGATCCACAGTACAGACTGTTTCCCGGAGCGCTGGCCAAACTGTTTGAAGAGGTGGATGAATATCTTGGATTACTTGGCAACCCTGTGGGGGCAGGTGCTTATCATCCCAGTAACGGTCGCGGAGAGAACAATATTCACAGCTACCTGGGGCAATGCGGTGTCCCTATGGAAATGACTTTGGTATATCCGGAAAACTCGAAGACAGTATTTCTTGCGGAAAGTGCAGCAGCAGACAAAGATATTGTGGCTAAGATGAAAAAGACACTGCTTTGCGGCAATGATGTGGTGGTAACCAGTGGTTTTGTCAAAGCATTGGGAGAGGCTTTTGAGGAGTTTGGTCATGTAGTATACACGGAGAAAAAGGCCTTTGTGGACAGCTATTGCACCTCCGCCAACCATGGTGTCAATATTCACGGTAAGTATGCGGGAACGAGGAAAATCATCATTCCACAGCTGGATTACTGTACCAACGATGTGTGGGAGATTGCAGGTGCTTACGGCAATGATAATAACTTCCCCATCGTGCTTAGCTGGTCTTATGGTGCTGGTGTTATCAGTGTGATCACCATTCCGGATGATATGGGTGATTTATACAGCTATCCCAGAGAAGTGCTTTTGGCGATCCGCTCCCTCTTTGTGAAGGAAGTTGGCATGGCATTGGATGCACCCGCAGGAGTGCAGCTGTTTGTATACGACAACGATTATTTGATCGTTCGTTCCGATCTGCCCTATGAAGAACAGATAAGCCTTGTGGTAGAAGGGGAAGCGAAAGGCATGGACAGCATCAATACCCGCCATTTCTTATCTGCCGCAATGGAGCGTCAATCTCAGGGAGAAAACGGCAAAAAGAACGGCGCTGCTATCGCATTTGCAGCAGCACCGGGAGTCAATCAGGTGTACAAACTAAATAGGTGATTTGAAATATAGAAAATCCCCTTTCAGAATTGTGTCCCTACGCCTAAGACATACAGGTATTGGCGGGAACACAATTCTGAAAAGGGAGTATAGAAGTAATCATGCAGCTTCAACATATCAAAAGCTAAAGATATCGAGATATTTCAATGAAGTCGGTGGGGGTGTCTACGTCCAACAGCTCCTGTGAAGGTACAGGAACCGGAAGCAGCTTGTCCGGGTTGCTTTGGATCAGGATACGCCCACCTTTTCCTTTGGGAAGCGTTTTCAAAGCCCCGAAAAAGTGGGAAGAAAAGTATACCGGACTGCCCAAACGGACTTTGGAATGCATATGGCATGCATCGGCTTCGCTTGTTTCAGAGTGCATGCAAGGCGCATCGCCTTCGTATGCTTCGGAAGCAGCCCTGCTCTGTAAGATCACAGCATCCTTGTGCTTACATGCTTCCCGGAAAAAACGCTGCAGAGTAGTTTCTGACAACAGGGGCTGGTCGCCCTGACAGAATAGAATACCTGCCAGGGAATCGTTATCCATCCGATTGTGATTCTCCTCCAGGTAAGATACCCCAAGGCGGATCGTATCATTGCGGTCAGGACAATCATGCAATACGAAAGGAATATCTTGCGTTTGGCACAGATCGGCAATCGCCGGGTGCTTTGTCACCACTACCCGCAGAGGAAAGCAACCGGTTGCATCCAGGATGTATTGGAGCAGAGGCTTCCCTGACAAAGGAGCAAGCAGCTTGTTGGAACCGAAACGTTTCCCTTCACCGGAGGCCATGATGACAATGCCCATATGGGTCATGAATTCTTCTGCGTGCTTGCTATATTCTGAGGAGTCCGATATGTGATTTGTTGCTGGTCTGCTATGTGTATTCATGGAAACAGTATAGCATGAATCAGACAAAAAGCGGGATAACAGTTTGCTTTGCTTATTTTCTGGAAACAAGATATACTGAAAGCAGTTGCAGAAACAGGAAAGATAA
>CALZKI010000052.1 GCA_945787995.1 uncultured Lachnospiraceae bacterium
ACGAAGGAATATCTGGGGAAGGAACTGCAGCACATCTATATCAGCGGAACCATGAACATAGAGCCTGCCGAAGTGCAGAAAAGAAAGCAGATGATCGAGGAACAGACACAATGCATTCTGGCAGAGCTGCAGAATATACAGGAGCCTTATGAAATAACCAAATATCTGTATCGATATATCATCAATAACACGGAATATGATAAACATTCGGTGGATAATCAGAATATATGCTCTGTGTTTTTGAATCATCGGTCGGTGTGTTCCGGTTATGCCAAAGCATTTCAATATCTGATGCAGAAGAAAGGGATTCAGACCGGCCTGATCCAGGGAACCGTGAAAGGGGGCAATCCCCATGCATGGAATATGGTGCTCCTGGATGGCGAGTACTATTATGTGGATGTGACCTGGGGAGACTCCTCCTACAATTATGAGGGACAGAAGGCGCCTGAAGGTGTGGTTCCCGGTGTACTGTATGATTATCTGTGTGTGACTACGGCAGAACTCTGTAAGACCCATCAGATAGATCCCATTGTGCCTATTCCGGTCTGCGTGGCCGAAAAGAATAATTATTTTCGGCGTGAAGGCTGTTATTTTACCAATATAGACGAAGCCGGATTGCAGCAGGTCTTTGCAAAAGGGTATGGCAACAATGAGGCAACCGTAACCATCAAGTGTTCCGACAACAGTGTATATGATGGGATGGTGCAGTATCTGGTAAATGAACAGAAGATTTTTCAGTATCTGCAAAAAACAAACGGGACCGTAAGTTATGCCGGTAACAAGGATATGTGCAGCATTACTTTTTGGCTTTAGGGTTGTTTGTTAGTAGCGAGTTTGATATACTTTACCCAAATGGGTAGTCAAATAAACAAGTAGTTGGAGGACTGAACATGGAACAGGAAAAAATGGGTTATGTATTAAAAGAAGATGAGAATATAGGAACCATTAAAATCGCAGACGATGTGGTTGCCAGAATCGCAGTTCTTGCTGCAACAGAGGTGGAAGGAATCAGTGCCATGGCCGGCAATATTACGGCTGATCTGTTGCAGAAGGTTGGTGTGAAAAATCTGGCAAAGGGTGTTCGCGTGGAGGTAGAAGGCCATAAGGTGAAAATTCAGTTGGCACTGATTATGGAGTATGGTTACAACATCCCTGAAACCTGTCAGACTGTACAGACAAAAGTAAAGAACACAGTTGAGAATATGACCGGTTTACATGTGCAGGATGTAAATGTCCGTATTGCAGGAGTGAATATTACAAATTAGGGAAGTGGATTATACATGAGCAGAAGAGAATTAAGAGAACAATTATTTAAGCTACTTTTCAGAATAGAATTCACAGCACCTGAGGATATGCCTGAACAGAAAGAAATCTTTTTCACCGATGAAGGCGCTGCCCAGGGGGATGATGCAGCATATGTGTCTGAAAAATTTGATAAGATCAAAGAAAAGCTGGAGGAGATTGACGGACAGATCAATGAAAAGGCTGAAAAATGGACTACTTCCCGCATGGGTAAGGTTGATCTTACCCTGATCCGTCTGGCAGTGTATGAGATTTTGTTTGATGACAGTGTGCCTGCAGGTGTTGCAATCAATGAAGCGGTAGAATTGGCTAAAAAATTCGGACAGGATGCTTCCCCAAGTTTTGTCAACGGTATTCTGGCAAAATTTGTTGCATAAGTTTGTGCTTAGAAAGAATGATGGAAAGAATTTATTCAGTTACACAAATCAATACATATGTGAAAAATATGTTTACCTATGATCCGGTTCTGCAGGCTGTCTCTGTGAAAGGCGAAGTCAGTAACTGCACGTATCATAGGTCTAATCATATTTATTTCACCCTGAAGGATGGGAAAAGTACTATTTCCTGTGTGATGTTTGCCGGAAACAGACGGGGGCTGAACTTCGAAATGAAGGAAGGCATGCAGGTAGTAGTCAAAGGAAATATTGATGTGTTTGAGCGCGACGGCAAGTATCAGTTATATGCCAGAACCATTACCAGAGAAGGTATTGGGGAGTTGTATGAGCAGTTCGAAGCACTGAAAAAGGATCTGGAAGAGCGGGGGATGTTTGATCCCTGCTACAAACAGCCGATTCCCAAATATATCAAGACTCTGGGCGTGGTGACGGCTCCCACAGGAGCTGCTATCAGAGATATCATCAATATTACCACCAGAAGAAATCCTTACGTACAGATTATTCTGTATCCTGCCCTGGTACAGGGGGAGAACGCCTCGAAGAGTATTGTAAAAGGCATTCGGGAATTGGAAAAATTGCATGTAGACGTGATGATTGTTGGCCGAGGCGGCGGTTCTTTGGAAGACTTGTGGGCTTTTAATGAAGAAATCGTAGCGCAGGCTATTTTTGACTGTTCCGTTCCCATCATTTCTGCGGTGGGACATGAAACGGATACTACCATTGCGGATTATGTGGCTGATTTGAGAGCTCCCACGCCCTCCGCCGGTGCGGAACTTGCGGTTTATGAAGTGGACAGGCTATATGATCAGCTTTCCGATTATGAGAAAAAGATGCAGATGCTGTGTCTGAGAAAATGCAATGAGGTAAAAATGCGGGCAGAGCATCTGCAAAAAAGGGTTGGTTATCTAAGCCCTATGCATCAGCTTCGTACCAAGCGAAACACAGTTGCACAGTTGGAAGAAAAACTGATCGGCAGTATGCAGCGTAACCTGATGGAAAAACGTCATTTGCTGCAGGTTCAAATTGAGCGTCTGAAAGGCTTGTCACCTTTGGACAAGCTGAATCAGGGATTTTCCTTTACAGAAAATGAACAGGGCAAACCTGTTGTGGATGTGCATCGGGTACAGGTGGGACAGCGGATGAAAACCTACGTGAAAAACGGTGTCATTACTTCTGTGATAGAGAAAGCAGAAGAAGTGGGGCGGTAGTTATTTACGGAATGAATGTTGAATCAGCGGATATCAGGGTTTAGAAAGAAGACATAGAAAGAAGAAATGGATTGAAATCGTATTATGAAGCAGGCATGTATATAGTACAAGGAGTGAGAGATGAGTCAGGAATTGGCACAGAACAAAACAGAAGATTGTTCCATTGAAGACATTTTGTCTCAGGTAGAAGATACCATCGCGAATCTGGAAGCGGAGGATATTTCCCTGGAGGATTCCTTTGTCCAATACAAGAAGGGGATGGAATTGCTGAAGGTTTGTAATGAGAAGATCGATGCTATTGAGAAGAAGGTATTGATTCTGAACGGAGAAGGTGAGACAGATGAGTTTTAGTGAACAGGTGAAAGCAAGAACAGGGGAAGTAGAGACGATCATAGAAAAGTACCTTCCTCCGGTTTCCGGATACCAGAAAACGGTGCTGGAAGCCATGAATTACAGTGTGAATGTGGGAGGCAAAAGGATTCGCCCCATGATGATGCTGGAAGTGAATCGCCTGATGGGACAGGAATCCCCCTGTCTGTATCCGTTTATGGCGGCTATTGAAATGATTCACACCTATTCTCTGGTGCATGATGATCTGCCTGCTATGGATAATGATGAATACAGACGGGGTAAGAAAACCACCCATGTGGTGTATGGAGAAGCCATGGCTATTCTGGCCGGAGATGCCCTTCTGAACTATGCCTATGAGACTGCGGTCAAAGCCTTTGAGGCTGCGGAGAATGAAACACAGTTTAAGCAGACGGCAAAAGCACTGCAGGTGCTGGCCATGAAAGCCGGCATTTTCGGTATGGTGGGTGGCCAGACGGCTGATGTGGAGGCTGAGGACAAAGGCATCGAAGCCACAGAAGAACTTCTTATGTACATTCATAAGAACAAAACAGCCGCATTGATCGAGGCAGCCATGATGGTGGGGGCTATCCTGGGAGGAGCCACTGAAGAGGCTGTTTCGGCAATTGAAAAATGTGCTTACAATATCGGTATCGCTTTTCAGATCCAGGATGACATTCTGGATGTTACAGGCACTTTGGAGGAGTTGGGAAAACCCATCGGCAGCGATGAGAAGAATCATAAGGTAACCTATGTTACCATGCATGGTTTAGAGGAATCCAAAGCCCGGGTGGAGGAACTTTCCAAGGAAGCCATTGAGATTTTGAAGGGCTTTCCCAACCGCAATGAATTTCTGGAAAATCTGGTGGAACAAATGATTTACAGAACAAAGTAAGCTGGAGGAAAGGAAATGACAGGCTTATGCTGTTAGAACAAATTACAAAAGCCAATGACATAAAGAAGATCAACCCGGAACAATACGGGGAACTGGCACAGGAAATACGAGAGTTTCTGATTCAGTCCATCAGTGTGACGGGTGGACATCTGGGTTCCAATCTGGGAGCTGTGGAGCTGACTATGGCACTCCATTTGTTTCTGAATTTTCCGGACGACAAGATAGTCTGGGATGTGGGACATCAGTCATATACCCATAAGTTATTGACCGGAAGAAGAGAGGGTTTCACCAGTCTGCGTAAGTTCGGCGGAATGAGTGGATTCCCAAAACGTAAGGAGAGTGATTGTGATGCCTTTGATACAGGACACAGCTCTACCTCCATTTCGGCAGGACTGGGGTTGGTAAAAGCACGTGATATTGCGGGAGCCAATCATACCGTTGTATCCGTGATCGGTGATGGTTCCATGACCGGCGGCATGGCTTATGAGGCCCTGAACAACGCTTCCAATCTGGAAACCAATTTTATTATTGTATTGAATGATAACAATATGTCCATTTCGGAAAATGTGGGTGGTATCTCTCAATATCTGAACAGCATCAGAACGGCAGATAAATATCTGGAGATCAAAGATGATATTTATTATTCCCTGCATGGAAAATCCAAGCGCAGCGATAAGTTTGTGGAAGGGATCAGAAAAGCAAAAAGCAGTTTGAAACAGCTGGTGGTTCCCGGCATGTACTATGAAGATATGGGTATCAAATATCTTGGTCCCGTAGATGGTCATGATGTCAAAAAAATGGTACACATGTTCCGGGAAGCGAGAAAAATCAAGGGTGCGGTACTGGTTCATGTGCAGACACAGAAGGGGCGTGGATTTGAACCAGCAGTAAAACATCCGGCCAGATTCCATGGAGCCGAACCCTTTGATACGGAAACCGGTTTACCGAAGAATAAAAGAACAAAAGCAAATTATACAGATGTGTTCTCAACCATCATGTGTAAAATGGGAGCACGCAATGAGAAGGTGGTTGCGATTACCGCCGCCATGCCGGACGGTACCGGGTTAAAACGTTTTGGTAATATGTATCCGGATCGTTTCTTTGACGTAGGGATTGCAGAGGAACATGCGGTGACCTTTGCTGCCGGTTTGGCTGCGGGCGGTCTGCGTCCTGTGGTGGCAATTTATTCTTCTTTCCTGCAAAGAGCCTATGACCAGATGATTCATGATGTCTGTTTACAGAATCTTCCGGTGGTGTTTGCCATTGACAGAGCAGGTATTGTGGGCAGCGACGGAGAAACCCATCAGGGGATTTTCGATCTGTCCTACCTTTCTTCCATACCAAACATGCATATCATGGCGCCAAAGAACAAATGGGAGCTTTCGGATATGATGAAGTTTGCCGTGGCTTTTGACGGACCCATTGCCATTCGTTATCCAAGAGGTCTGGCATATGATGGCTTGAAGGACTTCAGAGAACCGGTTGCTTTGGGAAAAGCAGAATGGATCTATGAGGAAGAAGATATACTTTTGCTGGCTGTTGGCAGCATGATACCTACGGCTGAAAAAGTCAGAGACAAGTTGAAAGAAATGGGTTATTCCTGTTCTTTGGTGAATGCCAGATTTGTGAAGCCGATTGATGAGGAATTGATCAGAGAAGCTGCCAACAGTCACAAACTGATCGTGACTTTGGAAGAAAATGTATTGTGCGGTGGATTTGGCGAAAAAGTACTTGGCTTTGCCACAGAAAATAATCTTCCGGTAAAAGTGCTTCCTATCGGTATTCCGGATGCCTATGTGGAGCATGGCAATGTGGATCTTTTGAAGGAAGAGATCGGCATTGATTCCGACAGCATATGGAAGAAGGTTGTTACCTGTTATGTAAGCAGCCTGACCGGTACTGCCGGTGACAATGCCAATGAATGAGTCACATCATTTGAGGAAGAACGGCTCGTTGCAAATAACAGCGGAAAGGCTGCTGAAGAACTGTGCAAGAGAGTGCATAGAAAGTATTGTATGATGGAGAAACAGATGAAGGAACGTCTGGACGTTTTATTGGTAAAACAGGGCTTTGCAGAGTCAAGAGAAAAGGCAAAAGCGATCATCATGTCCGGCATCGTATTTGTGGATGGACAGAGAGAAGACAAAGCCGGTGCCACCTTTGAGGAAGACAAAATTTCTTTGGAAGTTCGGGGGACAACCTTGAAATACGTGAGCCGTGGTGGCTTGAAACTGGAAAAAGCAATGGAAACCTTTCCAATCTGTCTGGAGCATACAGTGTCCATGGATATTGGAGCATCTACAGGAGGGTTTACGGATTGCATGCTGCAAAACGGTGCGGCCAAAGTTTATTCTGTTGATGTGGGACACGGACAACTTGCCTGGAAGCTTCGCAATGATGAACGGGTGGTATGTATGGAAAAGACCAATTTCCGCTACATGGTGCCCGATGATATCGAGGATGCTCTTGATTTTGCTTCTGTAGATGTTTCCTTTATTTCACTGACCAAGATTCTGATCCCTGCCCGAAACCTTCTGAAAGAAGGAGGAGCTATGGTATGCCTGATCAAACCCCAATTCGAAGCGGGAAAAGAGAAGGTGGGTAAGAAGGGGGTAGTAAGAGAACCGGCAATTCATGAAGAAGTGATCTGTAAAGTGTTGGATTTTGCTGATTTGATAGGCTTTACCGTGAAAGGCCTGACCAGTTCTCCCATCAAGGGACCCGAAGGCAATATCGAATACCTGGTATATATCCTGAAAGAAGAGGAACCATCAGAAGAGGTATTGGCGTTTACGGAAGCAGAGGCAGAGAAAAGGTTAGAAAAGATAATAGAAGAAAAGAGTGGGCTTTCCAACAGGGAAGAAATGCAGCAATTGATTCATGATACAGTTGTTATGGCCCATCAGGAGTTGAAGGCATGAAATCCTTTTATTTGATCACCAATGAGGTGAAAGATCCTGCACTTCAATATACAGACCGGGTGATTTCCTTTTTACAGAAGCAGGAAGGCTGTAAGGTTGTAAGAAGCGGGTGCTCCGGCGGTGGTAGTCTGCATACGGACATGACGCAGATTCCTGGGGATACGGACTGCGTGCTGGTACTGGGCGGTGACGGAACGCTGTTGCAGGCGGCCAGAGATCTGTATACGGGAGATATTCCCTTGATCGGAATCAATCTGGGAAACGTCGGATATCTGGCAGAGATCGAAGTGTCTCATATGGAAGAAGCCTTGTTAAAGTTAATACAGGATGAATATATGATCGAAGAACGGATGATGCTGACAGGTGTGGTAGAAGGTTCTGTCCAGGCTGAAGGAAAAGCTTTTAACGATGTGGTTATCACCCGTTCAGGTTCCTTGCAGATCGTACAGTATGACATTTATGTTAATGACTGTTTCTTGTACAGCTGTCAGGCAGATGGTATGATCGTTTCCACACCTACGGGAGCTTCGGGGTATAATATGTCGGCAGGTGGCCCTATTGTATCACCGGTAGCCAATTTGATCTTGTTGACACCGATCTGCTCCCATTCCATGAACAACAGAAGCATCGTTCTGTCTCCGGATGACCGGGTTAAGATCGTGATTCCCAACAAGGCAGAGCGGGAACAGAAAGCGGAAGTGCATTTTGACGGAAGAGATGCAGTGCCTTTGTGCGAGGGAGATAGTGTTACCATTTGTAGGGCGAAAGAGACTACCAAGATTGTGAAGCTGAATCAGGAAAGCTTTATCACAGTGCTGCACAAGAAAATGAATGGTGTTTAAGGGTTGTTTTGGGACCGGCAGTTATCGAAGGGGATTACAGATAGGGGATTATGAAACGAAATGAAGAAAAGCAGACATAGCAAAATTATTGAACTGATTGAAAATTATGATATTGAAACACAGGAAGAATTGGCAGAGAAGTTGAAAGCGGCAGGGTATCAGGTAACCCAGGCTACGGTGTCCAGAGACATCCGGGAAATGCGCCTGACCAAGATTCCCTGTGGGAACGGTAAGCAGAAATACTATATCATGCAGAAGGAAACGGGATTCCTGGGGGAACGGTATGGCAGAGTGCTGAAGGAAGGCTTTGTGTCCATGGACAATGCCCAGAATATCCTGGTTGTGAAAACAGTATCCGGTATGGCTATGGCTGTTGCGGCAGCGCTGGATGATATGAATCTGAAACAGATTGTGGGCGTGATTGCCGGTGATGATACGGTAATGGCTGCGGTGAGAACAGTGGAAGATACTTATGAAGTAATGGATGAAATCAAAAAGGTTCTTGTCCAGTAAGGTGTGTGAAGACTGGATACTATAAATTCGGAGAGGTTGCGCCGAGAGGTGTACTATGTTAATTAGCTTACATGTAAAAAATTTAGCACTGATTCAGGAGACGGAGGTTTATTTTGGGCCGTCTCTTAATATTCTTACCGGCGAAACCGGTGCCGGTAAGTCCATTATTATCGGATCGGTTAATCTGGCTTTGGGAGCCAAAGCAGATACAGATCTGATTCGGCAGGGTGCAGAATATGGGCTTGTGGAATTGCTGTTTAAGGTGGAACAGGAGGAGGCTGTAGAACAACTTCGCTCCATGGATATTCCTTTGGAAGAGGATGGAACTGTTCTGATTCAGCGAAAAATCATGGCCGGCAGAAGTGTCTCCAAGGTGAACGGAGAAACGGTAGTTGCAAAACAATTAAAACAGCTGGCTTCCTATCTGATTGACATTCATGGTCAACATGAGCACCAGTCTTTGCTCAACACTTCAAAGCAGAAGCGGATTCTGGATTCCTATGCAGGTGAAGAACTGTCGGCTATTCTTTCCCGGGTAAGACAATTATATACAGAATATCAGGAGGTTCTGGAGGAGATCCGAAAGACCGATGTGGATGGTGCAACCCGGAAACGGGAGCTGGATCTGGCTTCTTTCGAATTGCAGGAAATCCTGGACGCTAACTTGCAGCCGGGAGAAGACGAAGAGTTGGAAAACGCTTACCGGAGGATGGTCAACAGTCAGAAAATCAGCGGGGGAGTAGGTGCCGCATATACCATTTGCTCCGAGGGCAGAGAAGCTGTATCGGATCTGCTTAGCCGGGCCATAAGAGAATTGCGTCCGGTTTCTGAACTGGATGATGAAATTGCGGATTTGGAACAGCAATTGCTGGAGATAGAAAGTCTTGTCAGGGATTTCGGAAGACAGGCATATGATTATATGAACTCCCTGGAATTTGATCCGGGTACTTTTGCGGAAGTGGAGAGCAGATTGAATCTGGTGAATCATCTGAAGGACAAATATGGTTCCACCATAGAGACAGTGATAGCCTATGGAGATTCTCTGCAGGAGCAGATTGACAGGTTACAGAATGCAGAAGAGTATCTGGCTTCTCTACAGGAAAGAATAGACATAATCCAAAGAGAACTGCTTGCCGCCTGTGAGACAGCCTCTGCTATCAGAAAGAAAACAGCAGGGACTCTGGCGGCGGAAATGAAAGCGGCTCTGCTTCATCTGAACTTTTTGGATGTGCAATTTGAGATCCGTGTGGAGGGTGATCCGGAGAAAGTATCGGCAGATGGTTACGACCGGGTAAACTATCTGATCTCGACTAACCCGGGAGAACCCATAAAGCCGCTGAACCAGGTGGCCAGCGGTGGTGAATTATCCCGCATTATGCTGGCACTGAAAACAGTACTGGCTGACCGGGATGGCATTGATACGTTGATCTTTGATGAGATAGATTCCGGAATCAGTGGTAAGACTGCATGGAAGGTGGCGGAGAAAATCGGCAGGCTGGGCAGAGCACATCAGATACTGTGCATTACCCACTTGCCACAGATTGCTGCTATGGCTGATACCCATTTTCTGATTGAGAAGAAGGTGGAAGAGGGTCATGCCGTTACCCATATTCGGGAAGTACATGGGGAAGACAGCGTGAAGGAACTGGCCAGATTATTAGGTGGGGAAGAAATCAGCAGCAGTGCCTTGGAGAATGCAAGAGAAATGAAAAAAACTGCCATGGAAATAAAATAAACCAAAAGATATGTGACTGTGGTAGACTGAGAATAGCAATAATTGCAATTCTTCGCGCAATTATTCCGTATCCAAGATGCTGGCAAATAACAATAATTGCTTGTGGCTGCGTGCAAACAAAAACAAGAAATGCTAAAAAAATGAATAAAAAGTAGAAAAACGAGAATTAATCACGAAAAAAACGAAACGATTAAGTAATGTTGAACAAAAAACGAGGACAAAAAATAGTAGATTAGCAAAAAAACACAATTATCAAAAATTGAAAATAGCAATAATTTTAATGCCACAAGCAACTATTATATAGAATGTACAATGTATGGTTGCTATACTGTAACCATGACGAGCGAAATAGACAAAATATGAAACAACGTATTTTGTAATCTATTTGCAGCACGTACATTCAAATTTTCAAGGGAGGTTCAGAAATGAAGAAGAAAATTTTAGCAACAGTTCTTTCTGTAGCTATGGTTGCTTCCATGTTAGTTGGTTGTGGCGGATCCACAGCTCCTGCAACAGAAGCTCCTGCAGCAACAGAAGAAAAAACAGAAGAAGCTGCTCCTGCAGCAACAGAAGAAGCTGCTCCTGCAGCAACAGAAGAAGCTGCTGAAGCAAGCGGAGAGGTTCAGGAAATCACCTGGATGTTCTGGGATGACCTGAATGCAACAGAAGACCTTATTTCCAAAGGTTATGCTGATGTAATTGACAGATTTAACAAAGATTACGAAGGTCAGTATCATGTAACTCCTATCACAACAAACCTGGAAGAGTACTACACAAAGCTGAACGCTTTGGTAGCGGCAGGCGAAACACCTGATGTATTTATCTGCTCTCCCGGTGCAAACATGAACGACTACGCATTAACAGGTGTAGCTGCTAAATTGGATGACTACTTAGCAGACGGTTGGAAAGATACTTTCACATCTGACGCAGTATTCGGTGGAAGCACATACCCTGATGGTATTTACGCTGTTCCTCTTAACATCGCTGCTGCTTGTGTATTCTACAACACAGAGATGTTCGAAGCTGCAGGTGCTGAAGTTCCTAAGACATTTACAGAACTGTTGGATGCTTGTCAGAAATTACAGGACGCTGGTTACACACCTATCACAATCTCCGCTGGTACAGCTTGGTGCTTATCCATGGTAGCTGGTTAC
>CALZKI010000053.1 GCA_945787995.1 uncultured Lachnospiraceae bacterium
TTAATGTCAAAAACGTTTTGATTTCGAACTGTTTTCATGTGCTTCAATAGTGCAAAAAAAGACGCCTCGATTTATACTCGAAACGTCCTTGATACTCCGTAATATGTTTTTATTCCGCGAACATCTTCCTCTTTCGTTCTATCATTTCCTCGATTTTTTCGATATACAGACCTACATCCTTCACGTTTTCACAACGCTCAATCCGACCATCCGGATAAACTCTTTTGGAGATGGTCCCGGCACCGCAGGCAACAATGGTCTGCACTTCCTCCATGATAGCGGAATTATAGACACAGCCCATGGAAATGCCACTTGGAAAGTCCTTGGCATAACCTACATTTTCAAAATTTCCTGCCATGTTTTTCTGTCGATACAGGTAGTAGGGTTTCATGCCCATGGAAAGTGCTCCCTGTCTGGCAATTTCCATTGTTTTATCCGTGTTATGCAGGGTGGATATTCCATTCTCTCTGATCCAGTTTGCCAGCTTGGACGCCCGTTTGATGGCCAGCGAATGAACCGTCAGACTTTCCGGGTTCAAGTTCTTTATTTCTTCGATGGTATTTGCAACATCTGCTTCATCTTCACCGGGAAGGCCCAGAATGATATCCATGTTAATGTTATCAAAGCCTTCTTCTCTGGCCATCCGGAACGCTTCTTTGACCTGCTCAACCGTGTGACGTCTTCCGATCAAATCCAACGTATCCTGTTTCATGGTCTGTGGATTCACTGATATTCTGGTAACGCCATACTTCTTCATGACCTGCAGTTTCTCTCTTGTAATGCTGTCAGCACGTCCTGCTTCCACAGTAAACTCCATCACTCTATCGAAATCCAGAATCTCCCTTGTCATAGCAAGCAGACGATCCAAATCCTCTGCGGCCAAAGAAGAAGGCGTACCGCCACCGATATATACCGTATCCAAAACTTTGTCCCGGAAAGCATCTGCGGTGTATCGCAATTCCTTTTCCATAGCATCCAGATATTCTCCCACCCTTTTCTGCCAGACGCAGATTGGGAAAGAGGTAAAGGAACAATACAGGCATGTGGTTGGACAGAACGGAATTCCTATATACACACTATACCCATCTTCACAGTGCAACGTTTGAAGCAGTGCATTTTCCCGCTCGGCAATATCAATGCTGAGCGCGATCTTTTCATCGCTCACTTTATGAGTGTCCTTCATATAGGCTTTCACTTCTGCTTCAGTCTTGCCCTCATTCATCAGGGTCATAGCAATCTTCGTTGGGCGAATGCCGGTCAGGTTTCCCCATGGCAACTCTTTACCGGTCACATCACAGAGTGCGTCATATAGAAACAATTTCAAAGCATTCTTTTCATAAGGTTCCGGCAATGTATACTCTGTGGAATCTCCACGCAAAGTATAGAATACCACTTCCGCCTTATCATCCTGAATGTCCACAACCATGTCAGGCTTTGCTTCTGCAATTGCGACATCTTTTAGTACAGAATCCGGGGTAATCACTTTGACTTCCTTCTCCGGATAGAATGCCTTCACCAGAGAGTGTACATCATATGACAATGCGGGTCTGTTACAGTGTATCATTAGCATACCAATCACCTAAAGGACCAGTGGTCCTATTTCATCAGCTTGGAATAATTTTTTACGTAATTTCTTCTCTGGAACCAGGCATCCGGTCGTGTCAAATGCTTGGCACCGCCCTTTGCCTTTGCAAAAAGCTCAGCCATACAGTTTTTCTCCAAAACGATGCTGACTGCTTCTATATCATCTTCCGTTTCAGTTGCTATCACTGCACCGTACCCTTTGATGAACACAACGGTTTTCTGCAGCAATTCTTCTGCCGCCAAAAGCATAAAATCTTCTGACAGGGGATCCAGACTGACAAAGGATACTCCTCCGATTTGAGCCATATCGTCGATGATAGGTGCCAAGGTTCTGCCCAGCAAGGAACATCTGAGAACCACTTCAGAGTGGTCAAATGCCACATGCTCTTTTCCCGTCACCTGTTTTATTGTATCCACCAGATCAGCAGCACTCCATTCCGGAAGTTTTTCTGCAGGAATCACACGGGAAGCAGTGGACATAAACAGATTCTTGCGAATCAGATCACGACAAATTTTCTCTAAGGTTTTGCTAACCAGAAATGCTTCTTCCGCATCCTTTCCCATACAGAGCACGCCGTGAGCTTTCATAAATATAGCATTGGATTCCGGATGCTTTTTAATACACTCTCCCACATTTCTTCCCAAAGGTGCTGTGGCAGAAATGGCATATTTTGCTACAGGGACCCGATATCCCAGAATTCTCTTTTCCTCATCAGTTCTGCCTCTTAAGCTTCGGCCCACACAACCTGCTACAGTACCGTAAAGCTGGTGGGTATGCACGATAAAGTCCACATCCGGCCGATTCTGATAAGCAACTGCATGAGCCAGTTTCTCTCCCGAAGGCTTGATATCTCCCTCATAGCTGCAGTCCTCTATCTTGCAGGTGACAATCATCTCCGGTGTCAGCTTGTCATAAGCCATCCCACTAGGTGTGATCATAAATTCCGTATCGGATACACGGGCACTGATGTTCCCCCAGGTTCTGGCAATCAACCCACGCTCTACCAGCATCAGTCCCGATTCAATAATCTTTTTTGCAGCTTCCTCTCTGGAATACATTATTCCCTCCTTTTCTTCGTTCCTCACAAATCTACAGGAACAGTAAAAAGACCGTTTTCCCCGTCCCCATGGATCAGCCGGTATATAATTGATAATATTTGCCTTTAGCCTGAAGCAGTTCGTCATGGCTGCCACGTTCGATGATGCGACCCTGTTCCAGTACCATGATACAGTCGCTGTTCTTAATGGTGCTGAGTCTGTGGGCAATGACGAATGTAGTTCTGCCGTTCATCAGACGATCCATACCTTCCTGTACCAGACGTTCTGTTCTGGTGTCAATGCTGGATGTTGCTTCATCCAGAATCAATACAGGGGGATCTGCTACTGCTGCCCTTGCAATGGCAAGAAGCTGTCTCTGCCCCTGGGAAAGATTACCCCCATCACCCTTTAACATGGTATTGTACCCTTCCGGCAGGCGGGTGATAAAGGCATCTGCATTGGCAAGCTTTGCTGCTGCAATACATTCTTCATCTGTTGCATCCAGCTTACCATACCGGATGTTCTCCATAACAGTACCTGTGAACAAATGAGTATCCTGTAATACAATGCCAAGGCTGTGACGCAGATCATCCTTCTTGATTTTGTTGATATTAATGTCATCATATCTGATCTTGCCGTCCTGAATATCATAGAAACGGTTGATCAGGTTTGTGATGGTTGTTTTTCCGGCACCGGTACTGCCTACGAAAGCAATCTTCTGTCCCGGTTCGGCAAACATATCAATATTGTGAAGCACTGTTTTCTCAGGCACATAGCCGAAGTCCACATCATCAAAGGTTACTTTACCCTCCAGTCTCTGATAGGTTACTGTGCCTTCCTCCACATGAGGATGTTTCCATGCCCAGATTCCTGTGCGTTCGTTACATTCTGTCACAGTACCGTCTTCCAGCTCCTTCGCATTTACCAGCGTAACATATCCTTCGTCTGTTTCCGGTTCCTCATCCATCAGTTTGAACACTCTGTCCGCTCCCGCAAGTGCCATAATGATGCTGTTAATCTGCTGTGACATCTGGAAAATCGGCTGGTTGAAATTCTTATTTAAGCTCAGAAATGCTACCAGCGTACCGATGGTCAGACCGGTATAACCTCCTATTGCAAGCAATGCTCCGATTACCGCACAAAGTGCATAGCTGACATTTCCCAGCTGTGCGTTGACCGGTCCCATGATATTAACAATCCGGTTGGCATTTTCCGCACTGACACGAAGCTGTTCATTCTTGTCATAGAATTCCTCCAATGCCTTCTTTTCATGACAGAACACTTTTACAACCTTCTGTCCCTCCAGCATTTCTTCGATATAGCCATTCAGCGTTCCCAGATCTTTCTGCTGTGCCACAAAGAAGGATCCCGATTTGGTTGCCAGTTGTTTGGATGCAAAGATCATCACCAAAACCATCAGCACAGACAATATGGTAAGTGGGGCATCCAGGATAACCATGCTGACAAAGGTGCTGACAAAAGTGATCAGACTGGAACAAAGCTGTGGAATGCTCTGACTGATCATCTGGCGCAGTGTATCCGTATCATTGGTATAAATGGACATGATATCTCCATGCGCATGGGTATCAAAATACTGAATCGGTAATTTTTCCATCCTGGAAAACAGTTTTTTTCGAATCTCCCGCAGGGAACCCTGAGACACATTCACCATAATTCTGTTCTGTGCATAAGATGCCAGAATACCGACCCCGAACAGACAGGCGATTTTTCCGATGGCCAGTGCCAGAGGACCAAAATCAGGGTGTTCCTGTCCCATAAGGGGAATGATATAGTCATCAATCAGGGTCTGCATAAAGAGCATTCCCTGTACAGTTGTCAATGCTGAAATAACAATACAGACTAATACAATCACATAGTGAATACCGTAATCAGCAAACACCAGTTTCATCAATCTTGTGAAAATCTTACCCGGATTTTCCAATTTCGGGCGTGGGCCCATATTGCCGCGTCTTCCCGGTCCATGCATGCCTGCCATTACGCCTCACCACCTTTCTGATCGAAATCTCCGCCATTCTTCGTCTGGGTTTCATAGACTTCTCTGTAGATTTCATTTGTTCTCAAAAGGTTTTCATGGGTATCAAATCCGTCAATACGCCCGTTCTCCATAACCAGGATGCGGTCTGCGTCCATAATACTTGATACGCGCTGAGCGATAATGAACTTGGTGGTTCCCGGAATTTCTTCACGAAATGCCCTTCTGATTTTCGCATCAGTAGCCGTATCCACCGCAGAAGTGGAATCATCCAGGATCAGAATCTTAGGTTTTTTCAAAAGTGCTCTGGCTATACACAGTCTCTGCTTCTGTCCGCCGGACACATTGCTGCCGCCCTGCTCAATGTGGGTATGATACCCCTCTTCCATGCGGTTTATAAACTCATCTGCACAGGCAAGCTTACAGGCACGAATGCATTCTTCCTCAGTTGCTTCCTCATTTCCCCAGCGAAGGTTATCCAGGATACTACCTGAAAACAGCACGTTTTTCTGCAACACAACCGAAACAGCATCTCTAAGTGTTTCCAGGTCGTAGGTACGAACATCCTTGCCACCCACTTTTACTGCGCCGGACGTTACATCATACAGACGGCTGATCAGATTCACCAGGCTGGATTTGGAACTGCCTGTTCCGCCGATCACACCGATTGTCTCACCGCTGTCAACATGGAATGTAATATCCTGCAGAACCGGGCGTCCTGTTCCGTTTCTGTATGCAAAGTCCACCTGCTCAAAATCAACCGAACCATCCGGAACATCATAGTCGGGATTCTCCGGATTCACCAGGTCAGCCTTTTCATCCAATACTTCCACAATACGTTTTGCGCTGGCCTGACTCAAGGTAAGCATGACAAAAATCATGGAAATCATCATAAGTGCAAAAAGAATGGACATAACATAGCTGAACATACTGGTCAGTTCACCGGTTGTCAGGGTTCCGAAGGTAATCATCTTTGCTCCGAACCAGGACAAAGCAAGTATGCAGCCGTAAGAAGCCAACATCATGGTGGGTGCATTGAAAGCCAGAATGCTCTCTGCTTTTACGAACATCTTGTAAATATTGTCCGCTGCCTTTGCAAACTTTTCATTCTCATATTCCTCACGGACAAAGGATTTTACCACACGAATGGCGGATACGTTTTCCTGCACACTGGCATTTAACGCATCATATTTTTCAAATACCGCCTGAAACAGGGGCATAACCATTTTGGTGATTGTCATAAGAACCCCAAACAAAAAGATGGCTGCAACAACAAACAGCAGACTTAATTTGGGGCAGATGATGACCGCCATGACCAGGGAGCACAAAAGGGTCATAGGAGCCCTGACACACATACGAATAATCATCTGGAATGCATTTTGTACATTGGTCACATCCGTTGTCATTCGGGTTACCAAACTGGCAGTACTGAACTTGTCGATATTGGAAAAAGAAAATGTCTGGATGTTCTCATACATACTCTGACGCAGGTTGTAGGAAAATCCTGTAGAAGCAGTTGCTGCCAGTCTGCCGGCCACCACACCAAAGGTCAGACTTAAGAAGGCCATGAGAACCATAACACCGCCGCATTTGTACACATAACTCATGTTTCCGGCTTCGATACCATTGTCAATGATCTTCGCCATCACAATAGGCATCAGCGTCTCCATAACAACTTCCAGGGAAGCAAAAACAGGCGTTAAGATGGTTTCCTTCTTGTACTGTTTTATCTGCCCGGCCAACTTTTTAATCATGTTACTTGAACCTCTTTCAACTTATTTCCCATATGTAGGTCTTTTCAAACCTAAAATCACTTTCCAGTACTCCTTATCGGGAGTGTGTTCCTACGCCTAAGACCTATATGTTCATAAAAGCCCCGGCAATAGTTACCGAGGCCTCATAAACGAGTTCTCATGCAGTTTTCAAGCACAGACATCCCGGCCATTCGTGGAACATCGGCAAAAGAAAAGAAGGGACACTCCTAAACACAAAAGGGATTATACTTCTTCTCGTGTTCAATGGTTGTGCTGTCCCCATGACCGGGATAAACCTTCGTATTATCGGGAAGCACAAATAATTTTTCCTTAATGGAGCGAATCAATTCCCCAGCACTTCCTGTAGGGAAGTCGCTTCTGCCAACGGATTCTAAGAACAAGGTGTCTCCGGCAACCAGAAAACCTGCCTCTTCAAAATAGAAGCAACAGCTTCCCTTTGTGTGGCCGGGAGTCGCAATTACCTTGCAGGAAACATCCCCCATAGTTACTGTGTCGCCTTCCTTCAGATACACATCCGGTTTCACCGTATATGGTTGATGAAAAGATGTGGATAGATTCACTTTCGGATTTTCGCAAAGCAGCTGTTCCTCGCAAAACGCATACAGTTTTGCACCGGATGCTTCTATCAGCTCATTGCATCCCATGATATGATCAAAATGAGCATGGGTGAGCAGGATCATTTTTACCTCAAACCCTTTTTCTTTCAGTTTGTCGTATATCTGCCTTCCTGCTGTGGGCGGGTCAAAAAGCATCACTTCGCTGCAGCCTTCCCGGTACAGGAAGTAACAGTTGGTTTGACACATCCCCATTGTCATTCTGCCGATTTTAATCTCTGCCATGAGTCATCTCCTTTTCCCATTTTGGCTTTTGTCAGCCTCCTTTGGTTCGCTCAATATCAATTACACTGTCTATATTTCTTAGCTTCTCTACCAGCTTCTGCAGTTCTTCCCTGCCGGAGATTTCAAAAGAAACACACATAGTCGCAACACCGTTTCTGTTGGTTCTGGTGTTGACAGACAGAATATCTATGTTCTTTTCCGTCAGGGTTCTGGATACATCTGCCAGCAAGCCATGTCTGTTGTTGGCAAAGATGGATATCTCGGTCAGGTATCTTTCCTGTCCCTTTTCTCCTTCCGGTTCCTGCCATTCGGCATCAATCAATCTGGCTCTGTCAAAATCAGGCAGGTTGATCACATTGACACAGTCCGTTCTGTGAATGGACACACCACGACCACGTGTGACAAAACCCACAATCTCATCCCCGGGCACAGGGGAACAGCATTTGGAGAAACGAACAGCCACATCATGGATACCTTTTACCACGATACCGCCGTTATTCTTCTTCTTCTGCATCTTGGGCAACCCATTGTTGCTTTCGATTTCAGCCATGATTTCGTCATCAGAAACCATTTTCTTATGATCAGCCTCATACATTTCCAACATACGGTTAATGATCTGACCTTCACGGACAGCCCCATGACCAACTGCAGCAAGAAGGGCCTCCCAATCGGTAAAGCCATAACGTTTGATAGCCTTTGCCATATATTCCGGAGTAAAGATCTTTGTACTATCGATGGATTTACCCTTGCAGTAACCTATCATAGCATCACGCCCTTTGGCGATATTATCTTCTTTGTACTCCTGCTTAAACCACTGATTGATCTTGTTTCTGGCCTGGGTACTTTTTACCGTATTCAACCAGTCTCTGCTTGGTCCCTTGGAATTCTGGGAAGTCATGATCTCTACCCGGTCACCGGTTACCAGTTCATAATCGAAAGGAACCAGTTTGCCGTTTACCTTGGCACCGATCATCTTATTACCCACCGCACTGTGAATCGCGTAGGCGAAGTCTACCGGGGTAGAACCTGCAGGCAGACTCTTTACATCACCGGTGGGAGTAAAGCAGTAAACACTGTCTGTATATAAGTTAAGCTCATTACGAAGCTGACTTAAGAATTCCTTGTTATCTTCTGTATCACGCTGCCACTCCAGAATCTGACGAAGCCATGCCATCTTCTCTTCTTCCTGGGTTTCCACCTTTTTTCCGTCAGCGGCTGCCTTATATTTCCAGTGGGCTGCAATACCATACTCTGCCGCCTTGTGCATTTCATAGGTTCTGATCTGAATTTCAAAAGGCTGGCCGCTGGATCCAATCAGGGTAGTATGCAGGGATTGATACATATTCTCCTTTGGCATGGCGATATAGTCTTTGAAACGTCCGGGCATGGGACGATACATTTCATGAATGACACCAAGTGCTGCATAGCAGTCTCTGATAGAATCGACGATGATACGAACAGCAAACAAGTCATAGATCTGGTCAATTGTCTTGTGCTGATTCTTCATCTTTTTATAGATACTAAAGAAATGTTTGATTCGACCGTCGATTTTGGCTTTGATGCCTGCATTGGCAATATGCTCAGAAACCTCATCAACGATTTTCTGAATGTAGGCTTCACGCTCACTCTTTCTGATAGCAATCTTCTCTACCAGATCATAGTAAGCCTCCGGCTCTAAATATTTTAAGGACAAATCGTCCAGTTCTACTTTGATCTTGGAAATACCAAGTCTCTGTGCAATGGGCGCATAGATTTCCATGGTTTCCTTGGCAATACGCTGCTGACTTTCCGGTTTCTGATACTGCAATGTACGCATATTATGCAATCTGTCGGCCAGCTTGATGATAATGACACGAATATCCTTTGCCATGGCAAGGAACATTTTTCTTAAGTTCTCTGCCTGCATTTCCAGGCGGTCCAGCTGCCCGTTATCTCCGGTAAACTGCCAATGCTCCAATTTCGTGACACCATCCACGAGAAGAGCAACATCACTGCCATACATTTCACAGATTTCTTCATTGGTACAGATCGTATCTTCCACCACATCATGCAAAAGACCGGCTGCTATGGTTTCTAAGTCCATCTCCAGGTCTGCCAGAATGATAGCAACGCAGAGCGGATGGATAATATAGGGTTCTCCTGATTTACGAAACTGATTGCGATGTGCTTCTTCGGCAAATTTATAGGCACGCTCAACTAAGGAAATATCTTCTGCCGGATGATATTTCCTGATTCTTTGCAGCAGATCCTCATATAGCGTTTCAGGACTCTGGAATTCTTTAATTGGTTGGATTCGTCCATCATCAATGACGACTTCATTTTTCTTCTCTTCCGTAGTCATAAAAAGTCACCAGTCTTTTCTGATTCGTCTTGCTATACCAATTCTTTACCCTTCAAAGTCTGCCCCATTCAGCAACTGAAAAATCACAGAATCGTAAAAAATTCCCCATAATGAATTATTATAATCACGCCACATTCGTTCGTCAATGAACGTGGCGCTAATACATACACTACATTATCACTTTTTTTTGGTAATTTTTGCAAATGTGATTCCCCATCATTACTTTTTAAAATGCATTAACGCTTCGGCGTTGTGCTTCCTTACAAGACCATGATCAATGTGCCTACCGTGATCAGAACAGAACCTACAGCGCTTTTCCAGGTAAACTGCTCGTGCAGGAAAACAAATGCCATGATCAACGTGAGAACAACACTCATTTTATCGATGGGAACAACCTTGGAAGCCTCTCCGATCTGCAAAGCTCTGTAATAGCAAAGCCAGGAAGCCCCGGTTGCCAGACCTGATAAAATCAGGAAAATCCAGCTTTTTCTGGAAATATCAGCGATACCGCCTTGCTGATTGGTCACAAAAACCATGACCCACGACATAGCCACAACCACAATGGTCCGAATACCGGTGGCCAGATTGGAAGGGACCCCTTCAATACCCACTTTTGCCAGAATGCTTGTGAGGGCAGCAAACACTGCCGATAAAATAGCAAATACCATCCACATGATTTTATCCTCCGTAATTCATATTTAAAACAGAAACTTTACAAAATTGTATATGCCGCTGGATATAGCAGGATCTCCGTGGTCTGAACCGGGAATTTCCCACCAGATATGCTCCACACCATTCTTTGTAAGTATCTTATGATAGCTGTGGGGAAAAGTCCCTACTGTTTTGTCACTGTCGCCGCAGCAAACCATGATGAGAAACGGCGTATCGTTTTTGTATGAAAGCTGTTCTTCCCTAAACTGTCCGGGATGTTCCATGGCCCAGTCCTTCCCCGGCACCAAACCCGGTGCTGCTGCAATGGAGCCCACATAGCCAAACAGATCCGGCCGCAGGATACCAATAGCAAGGGCCTCTCTTCCACCCATGGAAAAGCCTGCAACAGCTGTGTTCTCTTTCCCCTCAGCCAGGCTGTAATGCTCTGCCATAAAGGGCATCAGATCTTCTGCCAGATCGTTTACAAAGTTATCATATGCAAGTACATTTTCCACGTCGATTGCAGTACACTTATCCTGCGTCTTGCTGGCATACATATAGGGAAAAACCACAATCATTTCCTTCGCCAGTCCGTTGTTTATCATATTGCCGATGGTCACCGGGATTCCGCTCTTCCCATCACCTACCATGGAATATTCATCTCCGAAAATGCCGTGCAGAACATAGAGCACGGGATATTTCTTTTCTTCCGTGTATCCTGCAGGAAGAAGGATATTTACTCCTCTCTCTTTCTCACAGGTTTTGGAGTAATAGGTGGTATGAATCAACCTTCCGTATGTAGTTTTTGGATTCTTTACCAGTAAATCCTCCGGGCAGAAGATTTGAATGCCATCTTCCCGTTCCCCGACATGTTCCGGGTAGGAGTTACCTTCGCCTGTAACCGGCTTCTTGCTGCTGACACCTTCCGCCATCATCTTCTTTTGTATATCGTCCATAAGAGTAAGTCCTTTCTTTGTGGTTAGTTACCATTTTACACCAAAAGTGTATATTTTGTAATCACCCTACGGATTGCTACGCGCTTCGCGCTCCCGCAATCCTTCCCAATATTCGCATATCGCGACTAA
>CALZKI010000054.1 GCA_945787995.1 uncultured Lachnospiraceae bacterium
AAAACGTAGCAAGCAGGCCGGAGTCACTCCGGCTTGTTTTTGAAAGATGGGGTAGAGTATGTCCGGTTTATTATCTGGATTATCAAAATTGGGGTTGGCCGAGCTGGAAGATCTGGAGGTCTTCAAGCCCGGAGAAACAGGCAATGTAGAGAAGGAAGAAGCAGCAGTAGTCTCTAAAAAGTTACCGCAAGAAGCAGATTATCTGTTTGACAGAAAATACGTATGTCCGGTATGCGGCAGTGCTATTACAAGTAAGGCTGTCCGCAGTGGGCATGTAAAAACTGTGGGTACAGATATGGATCTTCGACCCAAATACGAGCAGCTGGATACTCTGAAGTACGATATTGTAGCCTGCAGAGTCTGTGGATATGCTGCATTGGCGCGAAACTTTACAGATATCACGGAAAGTCAGATTGCATTGGTGCAAAGCAAAATTAAGGCTACTTTTAAAACCCAGGCTGAATTTACCGGCTCCATGTATTCCTATGATGATGCGCTGGAACGGTATAAGCTGGCTCTGGTAAGTGCTATCGTGAAGCAGGATAAGACAAGTGAGAGAGCATATTTGTGTCTGAAAACTGCCTGGATCCTGCGTGGAAAGAGAGAAATGCTGGAGGCTATGCTTACCGAGGCAAAGGCAACAGGCAAAAAGCTTAAAAAAGAAGAAACTCAGCTTGTCAGTCAGATCCCGGAGCTGGTGAAGGAAGAAAAAGCCTATTTGAAGAATGCCCTGGAAGGCTTTTTGGGGGCAAGGCGTACGGAAAACTTTCCCATGTGTGGTATGGATGAATTGACGGTGGATTATCTGATAGCAGCACTGGCTACTGTATTTGAACAATATGACGTTGCCAAGAAACTACTTGGCAATATACTGGTATCCAGGGTAGCCAGTAACAGACTGAAGGATAAAGCAAGAGATCTGAAAGACACCATTGCTAAAGTCAGTCAGTGATGTCCGCAGGTGCAGGCGGGAGCATATGTTGCAGTTTAGTATTGCATTTAATCTTGTCTTTTGCGAAAAAAAATTCCATATAGTCATAATACATGATAAAATAAACATAGTATGCATAGTACTATGTTTATTTTTTGCGTTTTTTTTGAGTGAGAACAAGTATGACATTTTGAGTGGGAACAAGTATGACGGATAGAGCTAAAATTTTGATCGTGGATGACGATCCCCTGAATATCAGAAATGCAGTCAGGATATTGAAAGAGAATTATGATGTTACCTATGCCACCAGCGGTGAGAAAGCATTGGAACTTTTGGAAAAGGATATTCCCCATCTTATTCTGCTGGATCTGCATATGCCCGGAATGAACGGGTTTGAGGTTTTGGAGAACATGAAAAATCAGGAGAAACTGCAGGATATTCCCGTGATTTTTCTGACCGCCGATTCTAACCAATCCACAGAGGTACAGGGTCTTCTGGCGGGAGCCAGAGACTTTATTGCCAAACCTTTCATGGACGAGATCGTAAAGCAGCGTGTGAAAAATATTCTGGAACTGGATCTTTTGCAGAAACAGCTGAAGGAAGAGGTGGCAAGACAGACACAAAAAGCGGAAGAGCGAAGAAAGCAGATGGAGGAAATGTCCTTCCAGACTGTGCAGGCTCTTGCCGGAGCGATTGATGCGAAAGACAGATATACCAAGGGTCATTCTGCCAGAGTGGCAGAATATTCCGTGCTGATTGCAAGAGAATTGGGATGGGACAAAGAAAGAATTGATAAGCTTCGCTATGCTGCCCTGTTACATGATGTGGGTAAAATCGGCATTCCGGATGCAGTGTTAAACAAACCCGGGCGATTATCGGATATCGAATTCGGCATCATCAAGTCCCATACCACTACAGGGTGCGAAATCTTATCCAATATTTCTACTGTAGGAGACGCTGTGGATGTGGCAAGACATCATCATGAACGTTTTGACGGAACCGGTTATCCGGATCGGCTCAGTGAGCACAGCATTTCAGAGATGGCAAGGATTGTCTGCATTGCGGATGCGTATGATGCCATGAATTCCAAACGTATCTATCGAAATTCACTGCCGGAAGAGGTGATCAGGGCGGAACTGGTCCGGGGACGGAAGACCCAGTTTGACCCGGAGGTGTTGGATGTTTTTCTGCGCTTGTTTGATGAAGATAAGCTGCAGCAGACGAAAGAGAAATTCCGGGATGATGTGAACGATAATTCTACCATTATCAGGCGTCTGTTTAAAAGTGTATATGACAGTGGTTTTTCCAACCAGATCGATTCTCTGACCGGTTTGCCCCTAAGACACAGCGGTGAAGCCATGATCCGGGAGAAACTGCCGGAAAGGGACGGCGCACTTCTGCTGATCGATGTGGATAATCTGAAGAAATTGAACGATCTCTACGGCCATAAAGCGGGAGATGATCTGTTACGACATGTAGGACAGTTTATTGCTGACTTGCCGGATATTGCAGGCATGTTCAGAGCAGGTGGAGACGAATTTGTGGTCTTCACGAATCGGAGCAGCGATGATGATGTGATGAAGATTATTGACAGTCTGCATGCAAGTATGGAGCAGCTCAGAAAAGACAACAGCATCTTCAAGTACAATACCTTGTCATGTGGCGTGGCCATGACTACCACCACCACCCTGTTGGAGGATGCTTACTCTCAGGCAGACAAGGCACTGTATTATGCGAAAAAGAACGGTAAGGACGGTTACCATTTCTATCAGAAAGAACTTGCCGGACGTTTACCGGACAGCCATGCAGATCTGGATGCCATGGTAAAGGCCTTTTCTGTTGCCGGCGACTATAAGGGAGCCATGTCCGTGGATTCCCGAGAATTCGTGCGTCTGTTTGAGTATGTGAAAAGCATGCAGAAAAGGTACGAAAACAATGTGCATCTGGTGATGATCACCATGGATGTGGGTTCGGAAAGTTCTATTCCCATGGAAAAGATTACAGAGGGTGTGGAAGCCATGGGGGATTCCATTCGAAGAACCATCCGTAAGGTTGATATCTTTACCATGTACAGCAGTATGCAGTATCTGATCATCCTGTTTGGCTCAAAGGATGAGGAAGTGGATCGCATTGTGGATCGAATCTTTAGTAATTTCTATAAAACCTACAGTGAAAGAAGATTGGAACTAAGCTACGCAGTAGAAAAAATCAATGCTTAGCGTAGCTTTGACCAGAGGGGTCAAAGGGTGAGGAAAATATGATCATCAATATTATACTAATGATCCTGGCATGTATTGCGTTATATTTGACAGTTCGGTTTGCCGGTGAGAGAAAGACCTTCTCATTGTATGCGAAAAGTATGCTTACCATGGGAATTTCTGCTTTTGTGATTTGCTTTGCTTATAGTGTGATGGGAATTTCCCTTCAGTTCAATATTTCACGAATTGCCAGGATTGCGGGCATTTTTATGATCGACTGTTTTCTGATCGCTGAAGTGCTGATGTTCTCCAGCCAGCTGAAAATCAACCAAACCATGCTGGAGGTAATGGACGTACTGTTGATCGCTGTGGCAGTTCTGGATATGCTCTTTTTCGGTAACCCCAGTGTAGCTAGGTTCGTCAGAGTGGGGGAGAGAACCTGTTATTATGCCAACAAGGTATGGCAGAGAACCTTTCACTCCGTATTTATCCTGGTGATTGCAGCGGGGCTCATTTTCGTGTGGTATTTGTGCCTAAAGAAAGCAGCCACCAAGCGGGAAAGAACCACACTCCGGTGCATTTTCTGGGGGAATATTGCCCTTCTGATCAGTACGCTTCCGGATACCTTCCTGCCTTTGATGGGCTATCCTTCCTGGCCTTCTTCACCGATCGGTGTCTTCGTCGCATACGTTGTAAGCGTGTATACCTGTGAAAAGTATGCCTGCTTTGAAATCACGGAACAACAAATGTATCAACGTCTCTACCAGAGCGCCCCCATAGGCTGCGTCACCTGGAATCTGGATTATACCCTTGCACAGAGTAACGATTTCGCGGAAAGTTTGCTGGGAGTCGGATGCGTTGGTTCTCTCTTTTCGGAATTGTTTGAACTGTCTGAAAGAGAAGAAAGAAGTCTTTACAAAGATGTCATGACAAAAGGCTATCTGGAGGAAAAACTGACAACAAAACTGACTCAAAGGCCGGTGCGGATTACTCTGCACGTGGAATATGATAAGAAACAGTACCCCTATTGCATTGTGGGAACCATTGTTGACCTAACGGATGAAAACAGGATGCTTGCAGAACTGTCCCAGTTGGACCGGTCCAAAACAGCTTTTCTGATGCATATGTCTCATGAAATCAGAACGCCTGTGAATACGGTTCTGGGCATGAATGAGATGATCCTGAAAAAGAGTGAAGAGCATCGCATCAGAGGCTATGCGGAAAATATCAAAAATTCCTGTAATCTGCTGATTTCCATTATCAATGATATTCTGGATTTCTCCAAAATAGAATCCGAAGAACTGACACTGTCCGAGCAGGAATACTCTTTATCAAAACTGGTCAACGGGCTGATCAGCATGTTGGAAGACCGTACCAATAAGAAGGGCCTATCCATGTATATTGACATTGATAAGGATCTGCCGGACATGCTCTTCGGGGATGAGATGAGGATACGGCAGATTGTTACTAATCTTTTGACTAATGCAATCAAGTACTCGGATTATGGCACAATCAAACTGCTGGTGAAAAACGATGGCAGATCAAAGGATACCCTGCAGTTAAGGATTCATGTGGTGGATACCGGAAAGGGCATTCGGGAGGAGGATAAGGCTAAACTTTTCCGGGCTTTCCAGCGGGTGGATGAGAGTAAAAACAGACACATTGAGGGAACCGGTCTGGGCCTGTATATTACCAGTCATTTTGTATCCATGATGGGTGGAACCATCGGCTTTGAAAGTGAATACGGAAAGGGTTCGGACTTTTATGTGGTGATTCCGCAAAAAGTGATCTCGGAAGAAAAGATCGGAAGGATTGGGGAAAAAGAAACAGAAATCCCATGTGAACCTGAGAAAGACAGGAATATTTCAGCTCCCTGGGCAAGTGTTCTTGTTGTAGACGACAATGAAATGAATCTGATGGTGGCAAGATTTTTGCTGGAGGAGACAGGCATGGTGATCGACCTGGCCACAGAAGGAAGACAAGCCTTGTCAAAGATGGAAGAAAAAACGTACCATTTGATCTTCCTGGATCATATGATGCCGGAAATGGATGGCATACAGGTTCTGCATGAAATGAAAGAGAAGGGGCTGCAGGAAGGAGTACCGGTCATTGCATTAACCGCTAACGCAGTTTCCGGTGCCAGAGAGATGTATATGCAGGAAGGCTTCCAGGACTATCTTTCCAAACCCATTGAGAAAGAGAAACTGCAGGAAATTCTGATCAAATGGTTGTCGATGGAGAATGGGGAACAGAAAGCTACGGAGGTAACAAATGATTGATTATCTGTTAATTATCTGTGCTACGTTGGTTTTGTGTTACAGCATAGAATTTTACCTCAGGTTAAAACATACAAATGTAATCGCACTGTCCCGTTATGTGCTGCTGCTGGGAATCGGGGGAGCTTTTTGGGAGTATGGGTATGCTTTTGCACGCCTGTTTGGGACTTCTGCCTCTGCCGGATGTTTTTTGGTCATGGCGTTTGTGGGAATTGGGATGTTTTTGCTGGCGGATACACTGATTTGCATGAAGTTTTCCAGCGTGCAGGAATCCAAAAATATGGTTTCCGGTGAAAAAAACAGCGTGCTACGAAGGGAACTGCAATTTGCCACACTGCTGTCTATCCTGGCCTTTGCGTTGTCGGTGGCTATACCTTTGTTTGATCTGGGCATGTCGCCGTTACCTGCTTTGGGCTGCTTTGTGTCTTTTTTCCTATTTGTGTATGTGTTGAAGGATTTGAAAAACTATAACATTTCCGGGGAAAATCTCAGTAAGTATATTTATGAGAATGGAAAAATCGGCTTTTTATCCTTTCAGATGAACGGCAGATTGATTTCCTTAAACCCGGTTGCCGCACAGATTGTGGGAATCCGTGCACCGGATGGACAGCGGCTCTCGGATGTGTTTGATCTGAATGGTGCAAATGATGCCGGATTTCTGGAAGAAATGAAAGCTTCTCAGGATAAAACGTACCATTTGGTTGCAAAGAATACGGATGCCCTGTGTTTTATCAGCTTTCGGGAAATACAGGACAGAGCTTCGGAACCTCACTATTTGATCTGTGCTATCTATGATCGCAGCAAAGAAGAAGAAATCTTGGAAAGCATCCGCAAATCAGGCAAGGCAAAGAATTATTTTCTGGCCAGCATGAGCCATGAGATCAGAACGCCCATCAATGCCATACTGGGCATGTGCGAAATGATTGAAAGGGAATGTGGGGATAAACAGGTACTGGGATATTCCAGAATCATGAACAAAGCGGGACAGCAATTGCTGTCCATCGTAAACGATGTATTGGATTACTCCAAAATACAGTCGGGGATGATGGAGCTGCTTCCGGCACGTTATGATCTGGCGGAACTGATACACCAGCTTGTGATTTCCTATGAGCCTGAAATCAAAGGCAAGGGAATTGCATTTTCCTATGAAGTTGAGAAAACACTGCCAACCTATTTGTATGGGGATAAGGTAAGAATTCTGCAGATCCTGAAAAATCTGTTGAGCAATGCTGTGAAATATACTGAAGAAGGTACCATAACCTTCAGGGTATATGGGGAGCAGATGACGGAAGAACAGGTAATTCTGGTGTTTGAGGTGCAGGATACCGGAAAGGGTATCTCCGGGGAGGAACAGGAAGCCATTTTCGACGCCTTCCGAAGAGCTGATCACGACAGAAATCAGACCATTGTGGGAACCGGGATCGGGCTTCCTATCGCCAATAATCTGGCAAACATGATGGGTGGAAGCATTACGCTTAGCAGCGAACCCGGAAATGGTTCCTGCTTTAAGGTATTTATTCCACAAAAGGTGGTTTCTTATCATCAGATCGGTGATTACGAACAGGCACTGTCCCGGTATAAAGCGGAATACACCAGTAGGAAGAACCCGGAGTATACTGCACCTGCAGCCTCCATTCTGGTGGTAGATGATAACAGCATCAATCTGAGTATAGCCCAGTTCCTTCTGGAAAAGACGGAGGCCAAAGTAGATACTGCTTCCTCCGGCAAAGAAGCCCTTCAGAAGATCAGGGAGAAATCCTATCAGGTGATTTTCCTGGACCACATTATGATGGATATGGACGGCATCGAGACCCTGAAGGTCATCAGGGAGGAGCATCTGGCAGATGAAGTGCCTGTTATAGCGCTGACTGCAAATGAGGGCTCCGGTGCAAAAGAAATGTACCTGGATTACGGATTTCAGGATTATCTTTCCAAGCCTATTGGAAAAGGAACGCTGGAAAAGAAGGTTCATGACTGGCTTCCCCAAAGCTATATTCATTATCAGGATGCTGCAGAGAATGGCTCGAAGGAAAACGGTCATGGAAAGATCACGGTTCGAAGATTGCCATCTGATTTTTCGGGAAATGATATGGAAAATGCATACATATCTGAGGAAAATGGTAATGACAATCAACTGCTCCATGTTTTTGTCATCAATCCCATGGTGGCATCTGATCAGAAAGTGAAAGAAATCAGGGATATTCTGAGCAAGACAAAGGATATCCGTTACTTTACCTTCACTTCCGACGGGCAGGGGGCAGAAACAGAGCTTACAAGGAAGATACAGCAGTATTTCTCCGGGCAGCGTATCAGAATCTACTGTGTGGGAGGCTCCGGCACCCTGAGAAATGTGGTAAATGGGATTGAAGATTTCGAACGAGTGGAAGTGGCCTTTCTTTCCCTGGGACTTACCAATGACTTCGTGAAGACTCTGGGAGGCAGGGAAGAACAGTATAGGATCTTGAAAAACCTGCTTCGAGGAGAGGTGAAGAAGATTGACTATATTGAGACCACCGGTGGAATTGCACTGAATACCGTCTCTTTGGGGTTGGACGCCAATGTGGTGTGCGCTCTGGAAAAGAACAGAATATTTAAAATGTTTGGCAGGATGGTGCCGTATATTAACGCCTTTCTCTACGCTTTGTTTGCATCCACGCCGGATGAATATGAGATCACTGTGGACGGAGTACCGGTTTATACGGGATTGTCTTCAGAAGTGGTATTTGGAAACGGCAATGTGCTGGGCGGTATGTTTACCTTTGGAAGGAAACAGAAGATTGCGGACGGAAAAGGCTGCGTTCTGATTGAAAAGAAGCGTCAGGGCTTCGATATGCTGCCTTCTGTTTGGGCAATGCTGAAAGGAGATCTGGATACGCTGGAAAAGAAGAACCTGGTAATGGAGGCTGCCGACTTTTCCATCAGGCGCAGAGATGGCGGACAGCTGGCCATGAATTTCGATGGTGAAATGGTATATGGCATAGAACAATGGGATGCAAGGATTGTGAAGCAGGGATTGAAATTTGTGATTCCCAAGGGGGTAACCATAGATGAATAGTGAAACAGTTTCCCGTTACGGCAAATTTGTCATGTATGTGTTATGGTTGCTGGGATGCCTGTGTGCCATGGCAGTGGTTCTCCTTGTGGAACCTCAGAGGGTGAATATTGTCATCCCCATCGTAGTATACATGTTTGTGGGACTCTTCTTGATGTCCCGCTTCAGTGGTAAGACGGCGTATACCTTTGACGCTTTTTGCTATACTTTTTTTGGTTTGGCCTCCCTGCTGGCGGTATTTGTTTGTGTGATCACACAATCCTCCTTTTTTGTGTTGTTTGTTTCCTTTTTAGAATGGCTGATCGTTTGTTTTTCACTGCAGAGAAAGGTTGCAAACCGTCTTTTACTGATGCAGGTGGTTTCCTTTCTGGTGCTTCTTGCCTGGAATGTATTTGGAACAAACGGAGACTATGATATTAATCTGCGGGATGTGCTGATCAGTTGCTGCTGTATGGTAGTGTGCTGTTGGATTGCTACAGGATTTATCAGCCTTCTGAATGAGCAGCAGAAACAAAATAACAACCAACAACAAAGCCTGGATGATCTGTTGTATATTGTGGAGTCTCTGCGTGACGAAGACAAGAAAAGGGCGGAACAAAAAATAGAGGAAATTTCCTATATGTCAAACGCCATTCATCGGATGAACAGAACGGTGCATTCCATGAATGAGTCAATAAGCAGAGAGAAGGATATGGATAAAATCCGTGAGTACAGCGGGATTCTTGCAGAATCGGAAAGCGGCATCCATAAGATGACTGAGGAAATCAACACCTACATGCGGCTGGAAAAGGGCGAGGTGGTTCTTAGGGAAAAGAGCTATGATCTGGGAAAACTGTTGGAAGATATCCTTGGAGAAGCCTGTCGGCAGGCAGAGAAGAAGCAGCTGGCAATCCAGTTATGCATCGGAGAAGATTTGCCTCGGAACTTTGTGGGAGACAGTACATTGATCGGCAGCGTTTTGCGCATTCTTCTCTCCAATGCCGTGGAATATACGGACAGAGGCAGGATTGAAGTCCGTATATATCGTGGGAAAAAGGTGATGCAGGAGCATGAACTGCAGCTTTGTGTGGACGTGTGCGATACCGGTCATGGCATCAGGCAAAAGGATCTTTCTCACATTTTTGAACCCTACTACAGAGTGAAAGAATACAATGCCCGTCGTGGCTATCATGCAGGACTGGGACTTCATATTGCTTCTCAATATGCCTCAATTCTGAAAGGGAGCCTTTCAGTAGAATCAGAATACGGCACAGGTTCCGTTTTCCGTTTTCAATTGACACAGGCTATGGCCGTTACAAAAGACCAAAGGGGAACCTCTTTGTTTGCATATCTGGAAGAGGCTATGAACCGTATGGGAGAAGGAACCTCCCCGGAACTGCAACGGGAAAACGTTACGCAATCGGAGCCGGAGGAACGGAGAGAGAGCAAAGCTTCCGGTATTGATCTGCCTCCCATTCACGGAATCCACTGGGATGTGGCACTGCAATTTCTTGTCTCCAGGAAGAACATTCTGGAAACGCTGGAACAATTCTTAAAGTCCGGCAATGAGAACATAAAACAATTACGAGAGTATTTCCGGGGCATTGAAGAGAATAGGGAAGACGCATTTCATTTATTCCAGATCAAGGCACATGCCATAAAGAGCAATTTAAAAATGATAGGCGCGGTAGAGTTATCGGAACAGGCAAAGGAACTGGAATATGCTGCCAGGGATGGAAATACAAACAGTATTACGGAAAACACAGTCCCCTTCCTTGATGCGTACACGGAACTGCTGATCGCTGTGGGAAAGATTCCGGAAATTGTATCAAAGAATAAAATGATCCGGGA
Source organism: uncultured Lachnospiraceae bacterium (assembly GCA_945787995.1). Classification (GTDB taxonomy): domain Bacteria; phylum Bacillota; class Clostridia; order Lachnospirales; family Lachnospiraceae; genus Acetatifactor. The sequence goes on from CALZKI010000054.1 coordinate 10,288, forward strand.
AAGTTACCACCGGGAAGCGGTACTGGAACTGCTGGATGGTTGTCTGCAAGCTATGGAACATTTTGAAATGGAACAGGCTGATGAAACTATGAAAAAATTGGAAGCCTACGAGTATCCGGAGCAGATTCAAGAAATGGTGAGCGAATTGTCAGGTTACGTATTGAACCTGGATACAGACGGAGCCGGAGCCTGTGTGCAAAGGATCAAAGAACTGATGGAATAGTGCTTTCACTGCAAAAGCGTGCGCATCCTTGCGGAGCATAAAAAACCTCAGCGTAATAAATTACGCTGAGGTTTTTTATACTAGTCTTCATCGTCGAAGAATTCTTCCACTACCTGACCTGCATTTTCTGCCTTTTCTTTTACTTCCTCAACTGCATCGGCAGCTTTTTCTTTCACCACTTCAGCCGCATCAGCCGCTGCATCTTTGGCTTCTGCAAAGAGATCTTCGGTTGCTTCCTCTGCATCCTGGACAATATCCTCTGCATCCTCAAAGGTATCCGCTGTTACTTGTTCTGCAGCTTCCTTGGCACAATCTTTTGCTTCCTTCATTTTGTCAGCAACAGCAGAAGCTACATCAGCGATGGCATCCTTGGCTTCTTTTACCATTTCTTTTGCTGCGTCCATCGCTTTGCCGGCAGCTTCCTTGGCATCTGTCAGATCCAAATCCACGTAGCTGCGACCCTTCCCTGATTCTTCGGCTGTAGCCTCATCGTCATCATCAAAATCGTCAAAGTCGAAATCTTCGTCATCAGATTTCTGGGAAAGATAATAATATGCGCCGGCAGCAGCTGCTGCAATAGAGCCGACTGTTAACAGGAATTTTCCAAATTTTTTAGCCATTTTGTGAACCTCCATCCATATTAAGTAGCAAATGTAACTATTCAGACC
>CALZKI010000055.1 GCA_945787995.1 uncultured Lachnospiraceae bacterium
GCTTCCCTCAGGGTTGAATTTTGAATTCTTTGTCTGAATGTTTTCTACCCTGCACAGCTTGATTGCTTCCCTCAGGGTTGAATTCTGAATTCTTTGTCTGAATGTTTTCTACCCTGCACAGCTTGATTGCTTCCTTCAGGGTTGAATTCTGAATTCTTTGTCTGAATGTTTTCTACCCTGCACCACCCGATTGCTTCCCTCAGGGTTGAATTTTGAATTCTTTGTCTGAATGTTTTCTACCCTGCACCACCCGATTGCTTCCTTCAGGGTTGAATTTTGATGTAAGTGTCAGGATAATGACTATCTCTTATTGTATAAACCGGATCGAAATTGTAATAAAGAACTTTTTGTCCTATAACTCAAATTGTAACAAAGAATGTACCTTGGCACATTCTCGCAACCAGCGCGGTTGCGTCAGCAACAATCTCGTTACGCGCGAATGCGCATCTTGCCGAAGGCTTTTTTTGGAGCCAATGGGGACGTTGAGCCAATGGGGACGGGGAAAATGGTTTTTTTAGTGTCCCTATGGCTCACAATAAAGTTATACCTAACGGATTGCTACGTGCTACGCACTCTCGCAATCCTACCCCTACATTCGCATATCGCGTCGCAAAGCGCCACTTTTATGCTCATGTAGGGGCAAGTCATTAATTCTAAAAGCCACTTTTGTGCAAGCACAAAGTGGCTTTAGAATTATGACTTTGGTATAGCAAAAAGGCCCCCCGCATAATGCGGAGGGCCTAAATAAGCTAATTATCTATTCAGATATTAGTTACCTGCTTTCCAAGCGTTGAACTGTGCTGTGTACTCAGCAAGGATATCCTGGTAACCAGCTTCGTCAAGAGCTGCCTGGTAAGCTTCGATTGTAGCTTCTACGTCAGCTGCTGGGATACCACCATTCTCAAGAGGGAAACCATACTGTTCAAATACGTTCTGGCAAGCTGCAAACTGAGCTTCTACAGGAGTTTTGTCAGGACGGAAACCTGCTGCAGGAGATGTCTTAGCACCACCGTTGAAGTCTTTGTAAAGATCACCAAAGTTGTCAGGCTGGTTTGTCATAGGAGAAATAGCTGTAGCGGATACAGACTCCCACATGGAGTGGTTGTATTTCTCGGATGTCTGCTCTACATGGCCGTTAGCATCGTATGTGAAGTCTTCACCTTCGATACCGAATGTCCACATATCAGCAAGTTTTGTATCTGTGTAAAGGAGACCCATGAAGTCGATAGCTGCTTTAGCCTGTTCTTCTGTGGAGTTAGCTGTTACACAATAACAAGAACCAAGAGCGGATGTGCTGTGAGCCCATCTGTCTGTGATGCTCTGGAATGCGATTTCCTGACCATAACGAGATTCAGCTTCTGCGTTTACAGGAAGATCTGTCCACCATGTGAAGCCCCAATCCTGTGTCTGTGTTGTTGTATCTGTTGTTGTCTTTGTAACATCATCTTCAGAGATGTAGCCTTTTTCAGCCCATTCAGCCATCAGAGTACAGAACTCTTTGTACTGAGGTGTAAGAATTGTGTCAACCATTTCGCCTGTAGCTTTGTCAACACCAATCCAGTTAGCTGTAGCATCAGCTGTTACGAAATCGAAGTCGTTGATGTACCATCTGTAGAACATAGCTGTCTTCTGTGTTAAGTAAGGGTATTTAAGACCTTCAGCCTTACAATCCTCTAACATAGGCTCGATATCTTTCAGAGATTTAACTGCGGAAAGATCCCAACCATATTTGTCAACTAACTCTTTACGAGCGATTAAGTCATAACCTTCTACGTTATCTTTGTAAACAGGAATGAAGTAGTTTCTTCCGTTGTACTTTGTAGCTTCCCACTGACCAGCATCCATGGATTCATATAATGCTGTACCGGGAAGAAGATCTGTAAGATCGTATACTGCGTTCTGAGGAACCAGATCGTTAGTACCGATTACGGACTCCCAAGAAGCTGTCCACAGTAAGTTGATTTCGTTGTTTGCTAAAGCAAGGTTAGCTTTGTCTGTGTACTCACCGGAGCCGATATCTGTCAGAACGATCTGAACGTTGAGACCTTTGTCAGCGATGTAAGCGTTAACAGCGTCTTCAACTTTCTTTACCTGAGCAGAATCAGGTGTAGCAAGGTTAAATGTAGCTCTTGTTACGTTTAAAGTAACAACGTCGCCGGATGCTGCTTCTTCAGCAGCAGGTGCTTCTTCTGTAGCTTCAGCAGCAGGAGCTGCTTCTTCTGTAGCTGCAGGTGCTTCTTCAGTAGCTGCAGGTGCTTCAGAACCGCCACAACCTACTAAAAGGCTGAGGGACATCGCAGCAACTAAGATTGCAGAAAAGATTTTTTTAGTTGTGTTTCTTTTCATTTGATGAAAACCTCCATTTGTAATATATATTCTTCTTGCGACCACACTATGTGGCCGCACAGAATACCTTGGTTAGAATATAACAGATTGTGAACAATTTGTAAACACATTATTTCCATTTTGTGACTATAACGTTTAAATTGTTCTATTTCCTTACGTATTAACCTTTAACAGAACCTACTGTCAAACCTTTTACGAAGTACTTCTGGAAGAAAGGATAAGCTATCATGATAGGTCCGATAACTACCAATACTGTTGCCATTGTTGCGGAATACTGAGGAATACTTCCACCCATAGCTGCTCTTGCTGATGCAGGAACGTTACTGTTATTAAGAAGGAACTCAATACTCTTCTGAATATTTACAAGCAATAACTGCAAAGGCTTCTTGTTATCAGATGTGATATACAGGAGCGCATTCTGCCAGTCATTCCAGTAAGCTGTTGCCATCATGAAGCCTACGGCTGCAAGTGATGGTTTCAACAGAGGTAATGTAATCTGGAAGAAGGTTCTGTACTCACCTGCACCGTCGATCTTGGCTGCCTCCATCAACTCTCCCGGAATACTGTTAGCGATATAGGTTCTCAGGATAATAACGTTCATGGTAGTTACACAAAGGGGCAGGATCAAAAGCCATAAACTGTCTTTCAATCCATACATACCGGTAAATACAATGTAACCGGACAACTGTCCACCGTTGAACAACATAGGAATCAACAGGAAGAAGGACAGGAACTTGGATAATCTGAAATCCGGACGGCTGATGGAATATGCATACATACTCATAATCAGCAGGCCTAAAAATGTTCCGAATACTGTTACGAAAATAGTTACACCATAGGATTGTACAAGCTGCTCACCATAACGCAACACAGCGTTGATACCACTCATGGAGAACTTCTCCGGCCAGAATTTGAAACCATGCTGTGTGATCGCTTTTTCATCTGAAAATGCTGCGGCAAATACCAACCAGATAGGAAGAGCGCAGAACAATGTGTAAAGCAGAAGGAAGAAGCCCAGGATGTACTGACCGATTCCTTTTCTCTCCATTCTTGAAGGTGCTAAATCTTTAGCGTTTCCTTTATTTTTAGCCATTTTTCACTCTCCTCCTTTCCTAGAACAATGCATTTTCCGGTTCAATCTTACGAACAAGTCCATTTGCCAAAAGCATCATCAACAGACCGATAACTGACTGGAAGAAGCTTGTTGCAGCCGGGAATCCGAAGTTCGCATTCTTGAAGATCGCGTTAAGTACATAGGAGTCGATAACCTGCGTTGTGCTGTAAAGGATACCGCTGTTTCTTGTTACCTGATAGAAAAGACCTGTATCAGATCTCATGATGTTACCAACAGAAAGCAGTAACATTACTGTGATCATAGGAATCAAAGCAGGCAGTGTAATGTGCCAGATTTTCTGCCATTTGTTAGCACCGTCAATCTCAGCCGCTTCATATAAGGATGTATCAATACCGGCTAAAACAGACATGTACAATACAGAACCGTAACCTACGCTGTTCCATATCTTAACTATGGTCAATATAGTCGGCCAATAGCTCGCCGTGGAGTAGAACCTGGCGTTTATTCCAAGGGAATGTGTCAGGATACCTGTATCTGTACTGATAAATGCATACACAATGAACTGAACCGCTGCATAAGAGATAAATACAGGGATGATCATGATTGTCTGCATTACTTTAGCACATTTTTTAAATACAAACTGGTCGATGGCGATTGCCAGTACAACATTCAGGAATGTACCCAGTGCTGTAAAGATAATGTAGTACATGATCGTGTTCTTTGTCATTGTGATGAATGTACTTTTTGAAGCAAGAACGTATTTGAAGTTCTCTAAACCGCACCATGGGCTTGCCCAGATACCTTTTGTGTAATCGAATTTCTTGAATGCGATTACAAGACCTGCCATCGGTACGTACATAATAAAGAACAGCACCAAAAATACCGGCAAAGCCATTACCACATGTGCTCTGTGTTTCCATGTGTTATGAAGGAAATCTTTCATATTTTTTTACCACACCTTTCTCAGCTTTGAAATGTTCTCATTCCGCAGCTCTACTTTTGGGGTTGTCTGCTAGGACAACCTTGCTACTGATCTGCCCGGTTCTAAGATGCCCTCTACGATAATCTGCTCGATCATCGCTGTCTTTGGTTCTTCAATCAAGCTAATCAATTTCTCTGCCGCCACTCTTCCGACTGTCTCTGCATCCTGACGGATGGTGGTCAAAGTCGGTTCGATGTGACTTGCTATGCTAATTCCGTCGTATCCTGCTACTGAAATATCATCCGGTATTTTCAGTCCCCGCTGATTGATGGCATTCAATCCGCCAAAACTGGCAAAATCATCCGGGTAAAGTATACATGTAGGCGGGTCTTCCAAATCAAGCAGGAATTCCGTTTCCTTATATGTATATTCAGTATTACGGTACTTAGCACTTCTGACATACTGCTCCGGCACTTCAATCCCCAGCTCAGCACAGGTTCTGTAAAAAGCAACCTCCCTGTTCCTGGTTACGGCCGAATCATCGCCTCTTATATATGCAATCTTTGTATGTCCCATACTGTGGATGTAACGGACCAGATCACTCATTCCCTTGGCATTATCCGAGATAACCGCACATCTGCTGTTGAATAAGTGGTCAATTGTAATAAGAGGAATGTCACTCTCAATCAGTTCCAAAACCTCCGGTGCGTGAAAATTAATACACGCTACTATGACGCCGTCAAATCCTCTGTACCTGCAATGTTCCAAATAGGATAGGCCATTGCTGTTGTAAGCGTTGATGAAGGTGATATCATATCCACTCTCATCTGCTTTCTTCTTAAAACTGTCTAATACTTTTGCAAAATAGTCATGGGTTAGTCCGTTATTTGATTCATCTACAAAAAGGACGCCCAGGTTATGAGTGCGGTTCGTCTTCAAAGCTTTTGCCGCAGAGTTGGGGAAATATCCCATCTCTTTGGCCTTCTGCCTGATCCGCTCCTTCGTTTCTCTTCCGATATCATCATGATCATTTAAGGCCTTGGAAACGGTCGCTATTGATACACCACATGCTATCGAAATATCCTTCATCGATACCACTATTAATTTGTCCTTTATATTATGTAAATGTTTTCGAGTAACTTATGACATATCCATTAAGAATACTTGCCATGTCTTAAACGTTTTCGTGTTTTTAATGTAATCTCTTTTTGGGCAATTTGCAATCATTTTTTGTTATTTTGTGGGCAATATTGATAGTTTTGTTAATTACACACAATCCAGCCGTTTCTTTTTTGGGTAAATTGATGTTAAATTCTTGCCTATTTATCGAAAATCTTTTTAAACGTTTTCGTCATCAAGCATTCACTTATTAAAAGTACACCTGTTCAGTAAAACGTTTTATCTAAATCAACCATAAAATCGCGTTTTTTCGTCATTTGCATGTTGCTTTTTCACAATATCCTATGTATAATGCAATTAGCTTAAACGTTTTCGGTATTTTGTTTAAGCATATGTCACTATTTATTAGTGATATGAACAATGCAACTACATTTATAATGGGAGGTCACTCAATGAAATTCGGTTATTTCGACGACTCCAGACGCGAGTATGTCATCACCTCTCCCAGAACACCATATCCATGGATCAACTATCTGGGAACGCAGGGTTTCTTTTCTTTAATTTCCAACACTGCAGGTGGTTATTCTTTCTATAAAGATGCACGCCTTCGCAGAATCACAAGATACCGTTACAACAACGTGCCCATCGATATGGGAGGCCGTTACTTCTATATTAATGATAACGGCACCATTTGGAATCCGGGCTGGTCGCCGGTAAAGACAGAGCTTGATGCTTATGAATGTCGTCACGGCATGGGTTACACAGTCATCACAGGTAAAAAGAATGATCTGAAAGCAGAAGTTACTTTCTTCGTACCTCAGGACTATGACGGTGAAGTGCAGCAGGTAGTTCTGACCAACGAAGGTTCAGAAGCGAAAACCTTCTCCTTCTTCTCCTTTGCAGAATGGTGCTTATGGGATGCCCAGGATGATTCCAACAACTTCCAGCGTAACTTCTCCACAGGCCGTGTAGAAGTGGAAGGTTCCGTAGTATACCACAAAACAGAATACAGAGATCGTCGTAATCACTACGCATTCTACTCCGTGAATGATGACATCGACGGTTACGATACAGACAGAGATGCCTTCATCGGTCTTTATAACGGATTCAACAATCCTCAGGCAGTTCTTGCAGGGGAAGCAACCAACTCCTTTGCAGACGGCTGGGCTCCTATTGCTTCTCATTATAAGAAGATCACCCTTGCTCCCGGCGAAACAAAGAAGCTGGTATTTGTACTTGGTTATGTGGAGATGCCTGTTGACCAGAAGTTTGAAGCTGACGGCAAGACCATCAACAAGGTAAAAGCGAAAGCCATGATCGAACAGTTCGGTACCCCCGAGAAGTTTGAAGCAGGTATGGCTGACCTGAAAAAATATTGGGACAAACTGCTTGGCATCTTAAATGTAGATACGCCTGATGACAAAGTAAACCGTATGGTAAACATTTGGAATCAGTATCAGTGTATGGTTACCTTTAACCTGTCCCGTTCCGCATCCTACTTCGAATCCGGTATCGGTCGTGGTATGGGCTTCAGAGATTCCAACCAGGATATCCTCGGTTTCGTACACCAGATTCCTGACAGAGCAAAAGAAAGAATCATCGACATCGCTTCCACCCAGTTCCCTGATGGTGGCTGCTATCACCAGTATCAGCCTCTTACCAAGAAGGGTAATGCAGATATCGGTGGTGATTTCTCCGATGATCCGTTATGGTTAATCCTTTCTGTTTCCGCATATATTAAGGAAACAGGCGATTGGACAATCCTGGATGAAATGGTTCCTTACGACAACGATATGTCTGTGGCTCAGACAATGTTAGAGCATTTGAAGGTTTCCTTCTACCATATCGTTAACAATTTAGGACCTCATGGTTTACCTCTTGCAATGAGAGCTGACTGGAACGACTGCCTGAATCTCTCCTGCTTCTCCGACACACCCGGTGAAAGCTTCCAGACTTATACAAATCCTAAGTTTGCAGCTGAAGGCGGTTACTCAAAGGTTGCAGAATCTGTCATGGTGGCAACACTCTTTACCTATGCCGGACCTAACTATGTTTCTATCCTGAAGCATCTTGGCAAAGAAGAGGAAGCTGCAGCTGCACAGGCTGAAATCGATAAGATGAAGAAGAACATTATGGAATCCGCTTGGGATGGCGACTGGTGGTTAAGAGCTTATGACGCCAACGGCGAAAAGCTTGGTTCCAAAGAAAACGAAGAAGGTCAGATCTTTATCGAGCCTCAGGGCTTCGCTATCATGTCTGACATCGATGAAGAGGCTAACAAGAAAGCACTTGCAGCAATTGATGAAAGATTAAATACACAGTACGGCCTTGTGCTGAACAATCCTGCATTCTCCAAATACTATATCCAGTATGGTGAGATTTCCACATATCCCGGCGGATACAAAGAAAACGCAGGTATCTTTACACATAACAATGCATGGATCATCTGTGCCGCTGCTTATGCAGGTGCCGGCGAGCAGGCATTCAAATACTACTCCGAAATCGCTCCTGCTTTCACAGAGGATACCTCCGATATACATAAGACAGAGCCTTACGTATACGGTCAGATGATTGGTGGTAAGGATGCAGGTTCCGACATCGGACGTACCGGCAACAACTTTGGTCAGGGTAAAAACTCCTGGTTAACAGGTACAGCAGCATGGAATATGGTTGCTATCTCCCAGTACATTTTGGGTATCATGGCTGACTTCGACGGTCTGAAGATCGATCCTTCCATTCCTGCTGCATGGGATGGATTAAAGGCTACCCGTCAGTATCGTAACGCCACATACCAGATCACGGTTACGAATCCTGATCACATCAACAAGGGTATCAAGTCTGTTACTGTTGACGGAAAAGCTATCGACGGCAACATTCTTCCTGTATTCGAAGATGGTAAGGTTCATACCGTTGAAGTTGTGATGGGTAAATAAAAAAAGCAATAAAGGAAGTAATTCCTTTACAAATTGGGTAAATTCATCAAGTGAAAGAAAACGCCCCCGGTTGCTTAGCAACCGGGGGTTGTTTTTACTTTTGTTATTGTTGTATTGTTAGGACTCTGTTTTTGGAAGCAGTCCTCATGCTATTTTCCGAAACGGATTACATTCCAGGAAATCTTCTTTAAAGTTGCCTCAAACTTGCCGTCATCAAATACGTAATCTGTCTTAGCCTTGGGTGCAACCTTTTCGCCAAGCGCACTGTTTGTGGCATAAATGTCCTCATGCTCTAAAACAGTGAATTCTTTTACCTGATATCCTTCAAAGCTGCGAAGATCTACTTCAAACCGAACATCCTCGTCAACATTTCTGTTTACTGCAAATACGGTTACTTCCTCTTTCTCTTCGTTATATACTGCAATGCTTTCCACATCCGTAACATCTTCATGCTTGGAAGTGTCATGTTTGCCACTGGTTGCAATAGGCATCAGGGCAACGCCACGTCCGTATTTGGAAGCATGTAGGAATGGATAGAAAATGGTCTGTCTCCAGGCAGGACCATCTTTTTCCGTAATGATCGGTGCAATAACATTGACCAACTGAGCCAAACATGCCATTTTTACACGATCCGCATGCTTCAGAATAGTAATCAGCATCAATCCTACCAAAATGGCATCCTCAAAGTCATAGTGATCTTCCAGTAACGCCGGTGCAATCTGCCATGGACGTTCTTTCATCTCTGTATTATCGGAATCCAGGGAATGGAACCATACATTCCACTCATCAAAGCTTAAGTTCAGTGTCTTTTTGCTTCTCTTTTTCGCTTTGATATAATCACAAGTGGAAATCACAGTATGGAAGAAGTGCTCCAAATCCTGGGTCTTAGCAAGGAAATCCGCACAATCTGCGTCCTGGTTGCCATAATACTGATGCAGGGACACATAATCCACATAATCATATGTGTGCTCCAATGTGGTCGCTTCCCACTCAGGGAATGTAGGCATAGCTACATGCGCACTGCCGCAGGACACAAGCTCGATCGTGTCATCCATCATCTTCATGGCCTTAGCTGTTTCAGCAGCCAAACGGCCATATTCTGTTGCGGTCTTTTGTCCCAACTGCCATGGGCCGTCCATTTCATTACCAAGGCACCATGTCTTGATGCCGAAAGGCTTGTCCTGTCCGTTCCTTCTTCTCATGTCAGCATAATAGCTATTGGTATCCAGGTTACAATATTCCAACAGATTCAATGCATCCGCAGTCCCTCTGGTTCCCAGATTCACAGCCATCAAAATGTCGGAATTCACTTTCTTTGCCCATTTAGCAAATTCATGAAGACCTACTTCGTTTGTCTCTAAAGTTCTCCATGCCATATCCAGTCGTTTCTTTCTCTGCTCCACAGGTCCCACACTGTCTTCCCAGAAGAAATTGGATACATAGTTGCCGCCGGGATAACGAATGTTGGTAACCCCCAATTCTTTTACCAACTCAATCACATCTTTTCTGAAGCCATCCTCATCTGCAGCAGGATGTCCCGGCTGGTATATACCGGTATATACCGCTCTCCCCAAATGCTCGATAAAGGAACCGTAGACTCTCTTGTCAACGGGTGCGATCTGCAGTTCTTTGTCCACCAAAAGCTTTGCTTTTTCTGCCATAATTACCTCCAAATATGTGTCAGTTTTCTCATATTGTAACTGTCATAAACATATTCATTATATGCGTTTTCCCATTTGTTTTCAATGCAACTTCTTGCGTTGATATGAACATTTATTGCGAACTGTTTTGGGCCTGTTACCATTTTCCATAGGGACATATTCTTGCCTTCATGGCAGCCCGCATTTCCACATAACAGCCACAGGCTTTGCACATTCCCGCATTCAGATAATCACATTGTTTGCAGACCGACAACCGTTCTTCATAGAGCTGCCCGGATGCCTTCTCCTCTTCCTCAAGACTATCCAAATAGTCCGCCAATTCTTTTTTGAATCTTTCTTCGCTCATTTCCTTGAGCAGACATTTTTTGCAAAAAGGTTTCTGTTCCATAGTATATTCAATCTAAATAAGCCGCGGGCGGTATGCCCACGGCTCATTACTTCATAAAATAGTCCGATTCTCTCACATACAAACCGTTTTCACCGGTCTGCCGTCAAACGAATTTAAGCCTCTGCTTTTTCCAGAGCAAGTGTTCTTGTTGTAAGATCACATACCTCTGTAGGTCCGTAATACTGAATAGCACCGGGGAATGTGAATGCTGTTTCCACAGCCCATTCATCTCTGTGTGCTTCGAAGTATTTGAAGGGCTTGCCATCCAATTCAACAAGTGCTTTTCTGATAACAGGCTTGTCCTCACCGTTACGTCTTTCCATGTTCATCATCTTGGTGATAGGCATACCACCTGCAACCCACTCTTCAGCAGGTTTGGAGATGTTGGAAACCTTGGAAAGATATCCTGTGTAACCGTACTGGATCAGCATGAATGCATTGTAACCTAAAGAGTAGCAGTAATCAGCATCGAAATTGGATGGGAATGCACATCTTCCTTCGTAACCGAAGAAGTGATGCTGTGAACCGAATTTGCCTTTGTATGTGCCGGCTGCTTTTCTCTTTGCAAGTTCATTCTTAACCATTTCGGAGAACAGCTTCTCGGATTCGATCAGGGATACCTGAACATTACCGTGAGGATCTCTCTCTAAGAATAACTGCTGCTGGAT
>CALZKI010000056.1 GCA_945787995.1 uncultured Lachnospiraceae bacterium
ATTACGTTGTCCATAACACCGGGGCGTTAAGGAAGCTTATTCGTAAACGGGTAAAGACTCGTCTAATTCCAGGGTACCTGTTGGTGTCAGATTGTAGGAGGTAATGCGGTAAAATCCGCCGGCATCTGTTTCCGGATAAAGAATTTCCAAATTGATATTCAGGGTATGTATATCAGTAACAGGAATCGCAAAGGAAAGGAAATGTCCGGCTTTGGCAAAGTATTCTTCTTCTGAAGCAGTTTCCTGATAGTATGCAAAAAGCGTGGCGTCGATTTGCGCAATGCGCGTTTCTGCCTGATTACAAGCCTCATAGTAAGCGGTAGAGTGGTCTGCAACTTTCGTACTCAGCTTTCGGTCTGCATGGGAACTTGCTATAGAAAGGGTTGCAAAGGAAACCAAACAAAGTACAACGAATATCATGAGCAGGGAAGAGGAACCAATATTAATGGTGGGAGAATTACTGAACCCTGATACTTTCTTTTTTGAAGGGAGAGAAGGATTACTCATTTTCTGTCTCCTTTTCGTCTGAAACCGGTACATACCTTTGAATGGTCTGTGAAGCTAAGACAGAAGCCTGTTTGTTATTAAGGCTATTTACAGTGATTTCTGCCTGGGCAACATGTCCGTGTATTGCAGATACATCCGGCAAACTATGAATGGATACGGAATAGAGTGCAGAAGAACTGCCTTCGCATGCAGTCCACTCTTTATCAAAGTAAACGGTTTCATTCATTTCGACGGGATTAGAACGAAATTCTTCCGCATAGTTCTGAATCCACATCATCGCATGACTCATATTAACAGTGCTCTGATCAATTTGGTGTGCTTTCACAAAAAGCCTGACGCATACTGCGCTGGAAAGAGAGAAGAACAGTATGACAACAACTAGTTCCATCAGGAAAAGGCTGGATCTGGAATTTCTCATGAATCTTCCTCGTTTCTACTGCGTGTACAAATGGTAAAATGCAGTGATTCCCTGTTATCGGTGGTGATATCCAATGAAATCAAATGGGGATTTTCTTTTGCAACATGAAAAGAACGGATTGGTACGATTTGATTTCCGGCTGAAGCGGACATATCTAAATCTGCCCGTGTAAAAAGCTCACATAAATAACCTTCGTATTCGTATATATATGTATGATATTCCGTTTCCTGTATGGTCTGCTTCATAAGTAAGGCTTCTATGCCGTCAAACTGTGTCACATATACTCCATTTTCCCAGTCTGCCTGCCGCACCTTTTGCGTAATATAGGAGGTTGGGGTCCGGCTTTCGAAATTGCTTTCCATGTGGTCAACGGTACGCTGATAGACATTGGCTCCCAAGGTGACTAAAGTGAGAGCACAGAGCGCAAAGACACAGAATAAAGTCAGTACAAAAAGGATATCCACCATATGGCGACTTTCAGTTTTTTCCTGCATTTCTTACTCCTTTGTTTTCCGTTCAATGATAGTAACGTCCGGCATCAGGTTAGCCCCTATGGGCTGGTAATCTACAAAAAACAAATCCTCATTATAGGTTAGACCATAGTGAGCTTTGATATATTCCAGGCTGGGAGGATAGGTACCTTCCACCGCATAGCAATGTACAATATCCCTCTGTAAGGCGGTTTCCAGGCTCTGCTTTTGTTTCTCCACGGATGATTTGCTAATGGATTGTATACCAATCAGAAAGCAGGACAGAAGTAATACAAAGAAGAGAATAGAAGCAGCAGTGAAGATATTCGATTTTGATAGGTTCAAACGTCCTTTACCAAAGCGATTCATTTGTTAGCCTTTCATTACAAGCTGTTAACATATAACCATAATTTTCCAATGATAAATCCTTTTTGATTGATGAGTCATGCGTGAATCAAAGGATATTATCCGATGCTTGACATGATTCCCATCAAAGGCAGTATAACTGATAAAAGAATCATGCCCACAATTAAAGAAAGAATAATTACCAGAGTAGGCTCCAAAATGGCAATCAGATGTCGAATGCGGTCATCAATCTCTTTTTCGTACTGATATGCAATCCGGTCCATCACCGTATCAATAGAACCGGTCCGAAAACCTACTGAAATCATACGGCTGTAGAGGCTGGAAAAAATGTTGGCATCCTGCAATGCGTCAGAGAAGTTGGCACCTGCACTTATGGCATCACGGCAGGCGATAATTTTTGCCTCCAGACGTGGGTTCTCCACCAGGTTGGCAAGCAGACCAAGTCCGGTATAGGTATCTGTTCCGCTTTTCAGGTTCATGGCTAAACCGGAAGCAAATTTGCTGGTAGCAATCTGATCATAGAGACCTCTTGTCAGAGGAAATACGGCCGCAAAGCGGGTAAAAATAGCCTTTCCACCGGTGGTTTTCGTGAAGTACAAGTAGCATAACGCAAGAATGCAAAGTAATACAATCAACAAAACAGCGTAACGATTGATATTGGAGCCAAATTTCAGTAAGGAAAGAGAAAAGGCATTCATTTCTGTACCAAGCTGTTCAAATACCTGATTGAAAATAGGCAGTACTTTCGTAATCAGCACCAGGATAACAACAAGCATCATGGCAATCATGATCATAGGATACAGAATAGCGTTATGAATCCCGTCAGAGATGTTTTGCTGATGTTCATAATAATCCGCCAGCGACTGCATTACTACGTCCAAATTGCCGGAGGTTTCACCTAACTTGATCATGTGAAGCACATATTCCGGAAAAACGTCGGTTGCCTCAATGGCTTCATAGAAGGTGTTGCCTTCTGCACAGATGTCCCGAATTTGTGTGATAATGGATTGCCCATCCGGATTTTTCGTGTCCTGCAAAAGAATATTCATACCTTCTTCAGGACCGATCCCTGCATTCAGGATCATAGCTGTCTGACTGCAAAAGGAGGCTATTTCGGAATGGCTTAACATTTTTTTGATTTTCATGTTTTATCCTCGCTGCAGATCGTTGTAACCGATCGTTTTTATATTCGTTTTTTTGAACTAATGTGTCTGATAAAATTTAATAAATGTATTTTACGGAATAGTTGGAACCGTCTCCGATGAATTTCTTTAATTCTTTGGCATCGGTGCTGGACGCAAAGGTGGGATCCATAAGAGACCAGTTGATTCCGTCAAATTGAATGATGCCGTTTACCCAACCGATATCCTGTATATAGGTACTGATCCATGCATGATATACCTCACCTGCGTATCCCACTTCCATGTGGGTGGGAATTCTTTGGCTGCGTAACATGGATGCCATAAGGCAGGCATAATCCAGGCAAATACCGGTGTGTGTGGCTAAAGTATCATCGGGGTTTGGCAGATAACCGCTCTGAACGGTTTCGGCTTTTTTGTAATCATAAGTGACTGTGTTGATCACATGATTATAAATATTGGATACAACTTCCAGGTCATTGTTGCAAGGCGTTGCAAGTTCCTTTGCCTTTTCCACGCAGGGACTTGCAGCGGAAAAATTAACATATTGATTGGGGTATAAATAGGGTCCCATGGAATTGGAAATATTAATTTCGGCTTCCTCAGAAAAAATTGTAGAATATTGTGTGCCTTCAATATTTTCGAAAACAGAGAATTTGTAGGAACCACTGTCTTTCGTTAGCGGGAATACATCCATTCCGGAAGACAAATTATAGGTATATGTTGTTGTGTTGGGACAAGTGATCTGCAATTTTACCTTGGTGCATTCCCCTGCATATTCTACTATAAAATATCCTTCGGAACTGTTGGAAATATCGATGGTGACAAGCTCATTTCCAATGGTCAATGTGCCGGGAGCTTCAGGCTTCAGACAGATAGATGTGTTGTCTCGGCTTCCTGTACCGGTGGGTTCTACATAGTTGGCAGGATCTGCCTGTACCGGTATCGCTTCGTTGCCACAGGCTACGGACGAAAATGCCAGGAGCATCATGATAGCGATGCTCAAAAGCCGTTGGCAGGCTATTTTCTTTTTCATATCATTGGCAAACCTTTCTCTTGTATCGGATGAGTATCCTTCTGCATTGCGACAAAAAGAGCCATACAAAAGCATCTTTCATATGGCTATGTTCCTATAAAATGTAGATATTCAGGCACGATAAATACTTTTGTACGAGCTTCGAATGATACTATAAGTGCTCACTCTTTCGGACTCAAAAGTAAGTGAAGCTGCTTACCGTTGTAATCGCTGACATATATGTTCAGTTCCTCTTTACCATCGTAGGGAATCGATACGGTGCCGTCGGCAGCAGAGTAGGAGTCCGGATAAATCTTCTTTCCGGCAGAATTGAGCGCGTGAATAGAAGAATAATCAATGAAATCACCGGATAAGGTCATTTGAAAATGTCCGTCTGTCACCTGATGGTTTGTTATGGTAATGTTTGTCTCGGGTTCGCCTTTCTTGATTCGATTGCTCATAGGGTTTAAGGCAAGAGGGGACAGAAAAGTCAGAACCAGAGCCACAATAGATACAACGATCCAGACATTATAAGGATGAACCATTGCTTTCTTTCGCTCCAGTAACTGATCAACAGTCATATTATTGGGCTGCTGATTACAGGCCTGGAATACATTTTGCAAGATCTGGTTGGCTTGTGCTTTATCAATGTTGTTTCGTTTCTTTTTTCTATCTGCCAAGGTTGTATCCTCCTAGAATGACAAATTGCGTTTTAAAGTGGACAATCCGCTGGAAATGTATCGTTTGACGGTGCTTTTGCTGATTTGAAGAGTATCCACGATATCGTCTATTTTCATGTTGTTGAAATATCGAAGTACTATCACTTGTTTTTCGTGGGAAGGGAGTTCCTCAATCGCATTGCGCAGCCTGTCATATTCGTCCTTTCTTGAGACGAGAAGCTCCGGATTCTTGTCGGTTTTATCATCACAGATAACCTCTAACAGTTCAGGGTCCGTAATAGCTCCGTAATTTTCCAGATGCTGGCTGCTCAAGTCGTAGCAAACGCGGAAACTGATCTGATTCATCCATGCAATAAATAAAGTTGGTTCCTTTAGCTTGGAAATGTTCTTCAGTGCCAGAATAAATATCTCCTGCACTGCGTCTTGCGCCAGGTAGGAATCGCGAAGATACCGCTCTGCATAATGCAGAACCTTTGAGTAAGTTAACCCGTATAGTTCGGCAAAGGCATCGCTGTCTTCGTGTTGCGCTCGAATGACAAGTCCTGCTATATACTTGTGGTTCGGTTCTTTCATATGTTTGTCCTCGAGTACTGAGCCAATATGTTAAGATAAAGCCATTTCTTCCAGTTTTCGGTAAACAATGGTGAATAATTCTGTCAGTTTCTTTGTGTTTTCATTGGAGTTCAATGCATAGTTGTATTCAAATACAATCGGGGTAGAGGCATGAGTTATGTTGTAGAGATTGATCTCCACATACAGGTCGGAAATAAACTGGGTAATCTTCTCATCATCACATTCTTCCAAAATGGCCAGAAATTCATTACCACCGTTACGACCCACAAAACCGTAGTGATCTCCCACATCATCCAGTATGGTACAGAAATCCTGAATCAAAATGTCGCCGGCGTCGTGACCATACTCGTTGTTAATGTCCATCAGGTTACTGAGACGAAGTACAGCACAACCGATGTTCTGCATGGTCTGTTCTGTATCGTGCAATTTGATGATCATGTCTACACTATACCGGTTAGGTAATCCTGTCAGCGTGTCCATATATGCGGCATTACTTAATTCCTGACTGTGGGTTGCGCTTGTCTTCAGTAAGTAGAAATCAAGTAGGAAGAATACCAGACTGAAAATCAGTAAAATCCACATCAGACAAGTAAGGGTAAACAAAAGCTTATTGCTGAAGATTGCGGTACGAAGTGTTTTGTTGCCGAAAAGTATGCAGAAATATATCACTTCCAGACAGACAACCAGAAGTAATTCGCCAACCTTCAATTTTCGATAAGATTGCATATAATCCGGGGTGTTGTTCAAAGCGTGTCTCCTTTTCTTTCTCAAAATATGTATAGAAATAATTTGTTTGTGCCGTGATTTACACATATTATATAGGAAGGAATTGGAAAAGAAAATAACTTTAAGGTGGTAAGTTTAAAAAAATTTAAAAAAAATATGAACCTTTTTTATGACTTCTTACGTCTTTCTTTATGAGATACAAATGTGTTGCATTTTATGAAAGGATTTTGAATCATGCAGGATATTTTAGGACGCGTGTCTTCTATGCTGTTTGCAAATGAATATGTAGTGACGGTTATTGAGGATGAGGAACAGGTCGCATTGGCTGCAGGCATTCCCGGTTCCGTATCATCGACACCGTTATTCACCTTAACAGTAATCGTTATGATGGCGATTGTTCTGTTTGTGGCAGCAGCGTTCTACTTGTTGCAGTGTCGACAGATTCAGAAGCGCATTGATGAAATGGTGGATATCTCTAATGCACGAAAAGGGCACTATAATAGTTGGAACATTAAGAGCTTGAAGGAAGAGTGCACCAGATTGGAGTTCCTGGCGTCAGACCAATTGGCCGAAGAATCTTTACGATTGAGCTGAGAAAGATACCGGGAGAAAAGTTCACAAAATAGCATATGAATTTTTGTAAAAAATAACGTAATTATGGTAAAAAATGTATTGACAATGCATCCGCAACAAAGTACACTATAAAAGTGTGCACGCGGATGCATTTTTTCGTTGTGCAACAAAATATTACAAATTTATACCACAGGAGGTGAAAAGAATGCCAACATTTAACCAGTTAGTCAGAAAAGGACGTCAGACATCTGCGAAGAAGTCAACAGCACCGGCTTTGTTAAAAGGTTACAACTCCTTACACAAAACAGCTATTGATACTGCTTCCCCTCAGAAGAGAGGTGTTTGTACAGCTGTTAAGACAGCTACTCCTAAGAAGCCTAACTCAGCTCTTAGAAAAATCGCCAGAGTTCGTCTTTCTAACGGAATCGAAGTAACAAGCTACATTCCCGGTGAGGGCCACAACTTGCAGGAGCACAGCGTTGTTCTGATCAGAGGCGGTAGAGTTAAAGACTTACCCGGTACAAGATACCACATCATCAGAGGTACTCTTGATACAGCAGGTGTCGCTAACAGAAAACAGGCTCGTTCCAAATACGGCGCTAAGAGACCTAAGGCAGGTAAATAGTCTGCACAGACTATCACAAGCAATCGTGAGATTGCCTGGGACCACAAACAGAACTAATTTAGTGTTGGGATTCTTATTGTAAGAAGATGCACACCTGTGCAGACATAGAAAACCGCACGAACACATTGAATTAGAGGACACATGTGAGTACCTATGATCTAAAAATATTTTTAAGGAGGGAAGAACCGTGCCACGTAAAGGACATATTCAGAAAAGAGACGTATTGGCAGATCCTTTATACAATAACAAGGTTGTAACAAAGCTTATCAACAACGTTATGTTAGATGGTAAGAAGGGTGTTGCACAGAAGATTGTATATGGAGCATTTGCCAGAGTTGAAGAGAAAGCAGGTAAACCTGCACTTGACGTTTTTGAAGAGGCTATGAACAACATCATGCCTGTTCTTGAAGTTAAAGCAAGACGTATCGGTGGTGCTACTTATCAGGTACCTATCGAAGTACGTGCTGAGAGACGTCAGACTCTCGGACTTCGTTGGCTGACAATGTTTGCTCGTAAAAGAGGCGAGAAAACAATGGAAGAAAAACTTGCTAACGAAATTCTTGATGCTGCCAACAACACAGGTGCAGCTGTAAAGAGAAAAGAAGATATGCACAAGATGGCAGATGCAAACAAGGCATTTGCTCATTACCGTTTCTAATTTCGGTAGCCCATTGTGTATGGACTAATATAAGGAGGAAAAAACCTTGGCTGGAAGAGAATATCCACTTGAGCGTACCAGAAATATTGGTATTATGGCTCACATCGATGCTGGTAAAACAACATTGACAGAGCGTATCCTGTATTACACTGGTGTTAACTATAAGATTGGTGATACTCATGAAGGTACTGCAACCATGGACTGGATGGAGCAGGAACAGGAAAGAGGTATCACAATTACTTCTGCAGCTACTACATGTCACTGGACATTGGAAGAGCAGACAAAGCCTAAGGCAGGCGCATTAGAGCATCGTATCAACATTATCGATACACCTGGTCACGTAGACTTTACTGTTGAAGTAGAACGTTCCCTTCGTGTACTCGACGGTGCTGTCGGCGTATTCTGCGCAAAGGGTGGTGTTGAGCCTCAGTCAGAAAATGTATGGCGTCAGGCTGACACATATAATGTACCACGTATGGCATTCATCAATAAGATGGATATCCTTGGTGCAAACTTTTACGGTGCAGTAGACCAGATTAGAAACAGACTTGGCAAAAATGCAATTGTTTTACAGCTTCCTATCGGTAAGGAAGATGAATTCAAGGGAATCATCGACCTGTTCGAAATGAAAGCATATATCTACAATGATGATAAGGGTGATGATATCACTGTTACAGATGATCTTGGAGATATGGCTGATGATGCAGCATTATACCATGAAGAACTGGTTGAAAAAATCTGCGAGTTAGATGATGAATTAACAATGATGTACCTGGAAGGCGAAATTCCTACTGTTGATCAGTTAAAAGCTGCTCTTCGTAAAGGTACATGTGAATGTACAGCTGTTCCTGTTTGCTGTGGTTCCGCATACAGAAACAAAGGTGTACAGAAACTTCTGGATGCAGTTATAGAATTCATGCCTGCACCTACTGACATCCCTGCTATCAAGGGTGTTGATATGGACGGAAACGAAATCGAAAGACATTCATCCGACGAAGAACCTTTTGCTGCACTGGCATTTAAGATCATGGCTGACCCATTCGTTGGTAAGCTTGCATTCTTCAGAGTGTATTCCGGTACCTGTAATTCAGGTTCCTATATCTATAATGCAACAAAAGATAAGAAAGAACGTATTGGACGTATCCTTCAGATGCATGCTAACAAGAGAGCTGAACTTGACAAAGTTTACTCCGGCGATATTGCAGCAGCTGTAGGTTTCAAATTCACAGGAACAGGTGATACAATCTGTGACGAACAGCATCCTGTAATTCTGGAATCCATGGAATTCCCTGAACCGGTTATCGAGCTGGCTATCGAGCCTAAGACCAAAGCAGGTCAGGGCAAGATGGGTGAAGCTTTGGCAAAACTTGCTGAAGAAGATCCTACATTCCGTGCTCATACAGATCAGGAAACAGGTCAGACTATTATCGCAGGTATGGGTGAGCTTCACTTGGAGATCATCGTTGACCGTCTTCTTCGTGAATTTAAGGTAGAAGCTAACGTTGGTGCACCTCAGGTTGCATATAAGGAAGCATTTACCAAGGCTGTTGAAGTAGATTCCAAATATGCAAAACAGTCCGGTGGTCGTGGTCAGTACGGTCACTGTAAAGTTAGATTCGAGCCTATGGAAGCAAACTGTGATCACTTTGAAGTAGATCCTAAGGCAAACGTTTTGATCAACGAGCCTCCAACACTGTTATTCGAATCCTCTGTAGTCGGTGGTGCTATTCCGAAGGAATACATCCCTGCAGTTGGTGAAGGTATCAAAGAGGCTGCACAGGCAGGTATCCTTGGTGGATTCCCGGTACTTGGCGTTCATGCTAATGTATTTGATGGATCTTACCATGAAGTAGACTCCTCTGAAATGGCATTCCATATCGCCGGTTCCATGGCGTTCAAGGATGCTATGGCAAAGGCAGCTCCTGTACTGCTTGAGCCTATCATGAAGGTTGAAGTTACAATGCCTGAAGAGTACATGGGTGACGTAATCGGCTCCCTTAACTCCAAACGTGGTCAGATCCAGTCCATGGACGACCTTGGCGGTGGTAAGATCGTTAGAGCTCTTGTTCCGCTTGCTGAAATGTTTGGTTATTCTACAGAACTTCGTTCTTCTACACAGGGACGTGGTAACTACTCCATGTTCTTCGAAAAGTACGAACCGGTTCCGAAGAATGTTCAGGAAAAAGTACTTGCTGATAAAGCAAAATAATACACAAAAATAAGCCTGGGGCGCAGGCCCCCGGCAAATAAATATTACTTGAAAATACAAATGATTTTTAATATAATTATAGTCAGTTGAATTTCAAGTTTGAACTAACAAGTTTAGAGACAATGTTAATTTTTTAAGGAGGACTTTAGAAATGGCTAAAGCTAAATTTGACAGAACCAAAACACACTGTAACATTGGTACTATCGGTCACGTTGACCATGGTAAAACAACTTTAACAGCTGCTATCACAAAAGTATTGGCTGAAAGAGTTGCTGGTAACGAAAAAGTAGACTTTGAAAATATCGATAAAGCTCCGGAAGAAAGAGAGCGTGGTATCACAATTTCTACAGCTCACGTTGAATACCAGACAGAAAAGAGACACTATGCACACGTTGACTGCCCTGGCCATGCTGACTACGTTAAGAACATGATCACAGGTGCTGCTCAGATGGATGGCGCTATCCTTGTTGTAGCTGCTACTGATGGTGTTATGGCTCAGACAAAAGAGCATATCTTACTTTCCCGTCAGGTAGGTGTACCTTACATCGTTGTATTCATGAACAAATGTGATATGGTTGACGATGAAGAGTTACTTGAATTAGTAGAAATGGAAATCACAGAACAGCTTGAAGAATATGGTTTCGAAGGCTGCCCTATCATCAAAGGTTCCGCTCTGAAGGCTCTTGAAGATCCTAGCAGCGAATGGGGCGACAAGATCATGGAACTTATGGCTACAGTTGATGAGTACATTCCTGATCCTCAGCGTGAAACAGACAAACCTTTCTTGATGCCTGTTGAAGACGTATTCTCTATCACAGGTCGTGGTACAGTTGCTACAGGTAGAGTAGAGCGTGGTGTTCTTCATATGTCTGATGATGTTGAAATCGTTGGTATCAAAGAAGAAACTCAGAAATCTGTTGTTACAGGTATCGAAATGTTCCGTAAATTACTTGACGAAGCTCAGGCTGGTGATAACATCGGTGTACTTCTTCGTGGTATCCAGAGAACAGACATCGAAAGAGGTCAGGTTCTTGCAAAACCCGGCACTGTTACATGCCATACAAAATTCACAGCTCAGGTTTACGTATTAACAAAAGATGAAGGTGGACGTCATACTCCTTTCTTCAACAACTA
>CALZKI010000057.1 GCA_945787995.1 uncultured Lachnospiraceae bacterium
ACTCATCCGATGCGAGGAGACGAGGATTATGAACAAACAACAATACTTAGAAGAAATTGATAAAGTGATTGCCCAGGGTCCCTACAAGGATACCTGGGAGTCTCTGGAAAAGCATGAGACACCGGAATGGTTCAAGAACGCTAAGTTTGGTATCTTCATTCACTGGGGCGTATACAGCGTGCCGGCGTTTGGAAACGAATGGTATTCCAGAAATATGTATATCCAGGGTTCGCCTGAATTTGAACACCATGTGAAGACCTATGGACCCCAGAAAGAGTTTGGATATAAAGACTTTATTCCCATGTTTACGGCCCCCAATTTCCGGCCGGAAGAATGGATCGATCTGTTTCAAAAAGCCGGGGCAAAGTATGTGGTACCGGTGGCAGAACACCATGATGGTTTCCAGATGTACGATTCTGCGATCTCTCATTGGAATGCCAAAGAAATGGGACCGAAGCGGGACGTGCTGGGGGAACTGACAGAAGAAATGCATAAAAAGGGACTGATAAACTGTGCCTCCACCCATCGTATTGAGCACTGGTTTTTTATGGGTCATGGCAAGGAGTTTGAAAGTGACATCACAGATGCGGAGAAAGAAGGCGATTTCTACTGGCCTGCCATGCCTGAAGCGGAGCTTCACGATATCTTCAGTGAGCCCACTCCGTCTAAGGAATTTTTGGAAGACTGGATGGTCCGCACTTGTGAACTGATTGATAAATATCATCTCAAACAGTTGTATTTTGACTGGTGGATTCAGCATGCCAGTGCAAAACCTTACCTGAAAAAGATTGCAGCATATTATTATAACCGTGCTTTGGAGTGGGGCGAGGAGGTTATGATTGCTTACAAGCATGACGCCTTTGCGTTTGGTACTGCTACTGTTGATATTGAACGCGGTCAGTTCTCGGAGATCAAGCCTTTCTACTGGCAGACGGACACGGCCATTGCTAAGAATTCCTGGTGCTATACAGAGAACAATGACTTTAAAGATCCAAAGAATATCGTATGTGATCTGGTGGATGTGGTGAGTAAAAACGGTAGCATGCTTTTGAATGTAGGACCGAAATCAGACGGCACTATTTCTGAGGAGGATAAACATGTGCTGCTATCTATCGGCAAATGGCTGGACGTAAACGGTGAGGGTATCTATGGCTCACGCACGTGGCGTGAGGCACAGGAAGGCCCGACTAAGGTAAAAGAGGGACAGTTTACAGATGCGGAAGACAAAGTATTTACCCCGGAAGATTTCCGCTTTACCAGAAAAGGAAGCTTTATCTATGCATACTGTCTGCACTTCCCTGAAGACGGGAAGGTATGCATCAAAGCGCTGGCTGATGTGGATGCTTCTCATTTGCCAAAATTCCATGGCATCATTAAAAATGTAGACATTCTGGGATTCGATGGAACGGTGGAATGGAGCAGAGATGAAGCGGGATTGCACGTGTCTGCGCCCGGCATGCATAGTGAATTTCCGGTTGGTATTCGTATCCGGATCGATTAGATATTTAAGAAAACGCGAGGATTCTTATGGAGACTATAAGCTGTTGGGCTGCAGTTGCGCTATTGTGCCTGAACTGTATCAGCGGGTGTAAAGAGAATATCGTTACCGGGGTTCAGGAGACTTCACAAAAGCAGATGGTGGCAGCATCGGAGGGAACTTCTGAACAGGAAAGCAGTTTGGTTGATGTAGGCGAAGAGGATTCACGGCTGATAGTTATCGACGCCGGGCATCAGGCAAAAGGAAACCCGGAGAAAGAACCGGACGGACCCGGCTCATCCACAATGAAAGCAAAGGTATCTTCCGGCACCAAAGG
This sequence comes from uncultured Lachnospiraceae bacterium, assembly GCA_945787995.1. Taxonomy (GTDB): domain Bacteria; phylum Bacillota; class Clostridia; order Lachnospirales; family Lachnospiraceae; genus Acetatifactor. The sequence continues at coordinate 1,815 of CALZKI010000057.1, forward strand.
ATGTACCACGGGGCTTGCGGAGCATGAACTGAATTTGCTGATATCGCAAAAACTGGAGAAAGAACTGGTTGCCAGAGGCTACCGTGTATTGATGGTGCGAACTACTGCGGATGTAAATATCAGTAACAGCGAGCGTGCACAGATTGCCAACGATGCACAGGCAGATGCTTTTATCCGCATTCATGCCAATGGCTCAGAAAATGCTTCTGTGGCGGGCGCAATGACTATATGCCAGACGCCTCAAAACCCCTATAATGGCAGTCTTGCATCCCAAAGTAAGCGGTTATCCGCCTGTGTTCTGGATGCTATGTGTGCCGGTGCAGGATGTAAGAAGCAACGTGTCTGGGAAACGGATACGATGAGCGGCATCAACTGGTGTCAGGTGCCGGTGACCATTGTGGAAGTAGGGTATATGTCAAATCCTGCGGAAGACAAGCAGCTTTCTACAGAGGAGTATCAACAAAAACTGGCAGCAGGCATTGCGGATGGTATTGATATGTATTTCCGGGAATAGAAAGGATTGACTTTTACGAATAGTAAGGAATAGTGAGCTTATATTTTCAGGAAGGGTAAGGGCTAGCGAGCACATATTTCCGAGAACAATGAGGAATATAGAGATGAAACCGAAATCACCGATGAGTCTGGAACTGTATGAGATCCTTTTGGATAAGGGCTATTCAGAGCAGTTCAGTGACTTGATCACCAAAAATCTGAATACTGATTTTACCGCAGGGCGAATGATCGGATATCTGTCGCATTATACCAGCCTGCCCGAGGAAGAGGTGGTGGATGAGATGCTGTCCATTTTGAGTGATCGCAACCGTATCATGCAGAAGAAGGAAATGGAAGCGGCCAACGCCAGATGGAATGAGATTTTAAGGGACGGACTGGGAATAGAGGATGATGAGTGCGAGGAACAGAAAAGATAGGCAATGCAAGTAACAATAATAAAATCTAACAGAAAAACCATATCCATTCAGGTCCACCGGGATATGACCGTGACAGTTCGTGCACCTCGCTATGCAACCAACAGAGAGATTGAACGCATAGTCAGAGAAAAGGAACCCTGGATCAGAAAACAATTGGAGAAGATTGCCGGACAAAAGGAAATGGCGACGGAACAGCAGCCGGAAAAACTCACGGAAAAAGATATCCGGGAGCTGGCAGACCGGGCTCTGGTCTACATTCCGGAGCGGGTGAAATATTTTGCCCCACAGGTGGGCGTTTCTTATGGCCGCATTACCATTCGAAACCAGAAGACCAGATGGGGGAGCTGTAGCGGAAAAGGCAATCTGAATTTCAACTGTCTCTTGATGCTGACACCACCGGAGGTAATTGATTACGTGGTGGTGCATGAACTGTGTCATAGGAAAGAGATGAATCATTCCAAAGCATTTTGGGACCAGGTGGAGAGAATCTTGCCTGACTACAAAATGTCGGAGGCATATCTGAAAAAGGAAGGCAGTGCCATTATGGCGAGAGCAGGATATCAATAAAAATCGGTACAAACTGACACGCATCCCGCTTCAAGAACGCTGGAGCGTTCTTGAAGCATAGGAACACGATTCCCACAAGTGACTCGGAATTTGGAAGCAGGATGGAGGAGCAGTATGGAAATCACAAAGAGATTATTTGAACTGCAGGATGAAAAGTACGCAGATTTTCAGGCAAAGTTAACGCCCGGAATCCCTCGTGAGAGCTTCATCGGCGTGCGGGTTCCTCAGGTCAGGACACTTGCCAAAAGCTATTATAAAGATCCGGAAAGTGCAGACTTTTTACAGGAGCTGCCACATCAGTATTATGATGAAAATATGCTGCATGGGTTGGTTCTTTCTGAAATGAAGGACTTTGAAGCTTGTGTAAAAGCGGTGGATGCTTTCCTGCCTTATGTGGACAACTGGGCAGTGTGCGACATCATGTCCCCCAAGGTGTTCAGGAAGCATAAAGAGGAATTGTTGCCGGTGATCAAAAGGTGGGTCGCTTCCGATCAGGTGTACACCTGCCGTTTCGGTATTGAGATGCTGATGAGCCATTATCTGGATCAGGATTACAAGCCGGAATATTTGGAGATCGTGGCGGCCGTTCGTTCCGAAGAATATTACGTGAATATGATGATAGCCTGGTTCTTTGCAACTGCGCTGGCAAAACAATGGGATACAGTAATCCCTTATATCGAAGAAAAGAGGCTGGAACCCTGGGTACACAACAAAACCATACAAAAGGCGCGAGAAAGCTATCGCATTACGCCGGAACAGAAGGAATACCTGAAGGGGCTACGCGTGTTGGCAGCAAAATAGTGAATTACCTAATAGACTGCTAAAACAGGATACAACTATTCGATGCTTTCCTTTTGCTTATGCCTGGTTCCGAATAGACTTTCAATAGACTCGAAAAAAATTATATTTGAAAATACAATTTTCCGGTGCTAGAATGGGACAAAACAATTTAACGAGTTAAACCGTTGAAGCGGAAAGCACATTGCTTCGCTGCATCAATGGTTTGGAGGAAATAAATGTTGGAAGATGAAAGAGTAAAGGTCGACAGATGGATAAGCGATTGAGAAAAAGAGATGTGTTTTATGTAAAAGACACAAAAATACAATGTAAAAATTATTTATTATGACGAAAATGAAGCGATTTTCAGAAAAACATTGTTGTTTTTGATGATGGCACTCTTTCCAAAAATGGTATAAACTTCACGGAAAGCAAAGGAGGTACGTGTATGAATTATATCATTCATTTGGAAAACGGATTATATTTTGCTGGCTGGGACAAATTAGGAGAACAGAAATTTGTACCTGAAAAGGAGCTTGCTTACAGAATGCTCCGCACGGTTGCAATGAGAACGCAGCCAAAAATCCACGCTCTTTCCACAATTGAGAGAGCAGCTTAAGATAATCCGGGGCTTGTGTGCAAACCGAGCCGAAAGGATTTCGAGATGCCTGATATGGCATTAAGAATCGCATACCATATCGAGAACCGTCCTGGGTTCCCGACAGAAAGATAAAGAAAGACCTGCTGCATGGGCATGAATTTGCCGGTGTGGCAGGTCTTTTGTAAAATAAAAACCAACCAATTATTTCGCCACATATAAAAAAATAATGTATATTTTGCATAAAAAATGTGTTATTATTCAAAGGTAGAAATCCCAATATACGATGAGCGGATATTAGTTTTTATGACCGGAGGAATACCTATGAAGGGGAAGAAAAAACAAAGGACAATTACCAGTCATATCAGACGCATGGTAGTGCTGGATATGGTTATCATGATATTGATCATGGAATTGTGTTCGGTAGTTTCTATTCAGAAGGCACTGACTACGGATACCAGAAAAGAGATTGCCATTACCACAGATAATGGTGCATCTTATATCGATAACTGGCTGCAAAAGAAAGCCTCCCAGACAGAACTTATCGCCAAAGCAATGCAGGCAATGCCGAACATTTCGGATGATGCGGCACAGGCGTTTCTGAAAACATGTGCAGATGGCGATGCAGATGTTATGAATTACTATTTCTGCAGAGGTGGCATTCCATATGTTGTTTATAATGATGGCATTTTTGAATTGGATCCCACCGGAAGAAGCTGGTGGGCTGATTGCTGGGCAGTGGAAAAAACAATCATCACGGATGCCTATGTTGATGCCAATTCAGGTGGTATTGTGGTTTCGGTTGCAACACCCTTCTACTATGGACAGCAGCAGGCTGTGATTTTAGCGGATATTACCCTGGATGCTTTGATTGCAAACCTGCAGGAACTGAATAATGAGTATCTGTCTGTATTTGTAACGGCTTCTGACGGCACCATTATCATGCATAATGAAAAGAGCTTTTGCATGCAGACGGATGGAACTTCGACCAATATTGCAGATGTTTACGCTATGGATGCAAATAATCAGGAAGTGCAGACAATTGCATCCGGCACGGGAGAACAATTATATTTAGGTTTGAAAACTGTTGAAAGTACCGGATGGATGCTGGGGGCTTATCTGCCCCATTCCCATGTGTTTGATCGGGTAGCAAAGGCTGTCATTTTTGTGGCACTGGGAGCAATTCTGGTGGGAGTTGCCTGCATTGCTTATCTGGCTATTATCTTGAAGAAGCAGCTTCGTCCGATGAACGAGATGAAGGCTTTTGTGAAAGGAACAGTAGTTGGTGAGGAAAATGTTCCTTTTCACAAGCATGAAGAGGATGAAATCAGTTTCCTGATAGGAGAGTTGAAGGACAAATTTGTCAGAACCATTCGGAAGACCCTGGATGGCATGGAAGAAGTGGACGGCAATATCCGCGAGGCCAATGGATCCGTGAATGGTATTGTAGATGCAGTCGGCAACATTTCTTCTGTGATCGAGGAAACTGCTGCTGCTATGGATACCCAGACAGAGAACATTAACCATATCAATAACGATTGCGGTGTGATCTCCAATGCATCCCAGACGGTAGCTGATCAGGCACAGGAAATGGCTGCAAGATCCAGTGAGATTGTTGAGTATATCAATAAGATGCTTCCTAATATGGAAGCCATGAAAGCTGCTTCCATTGACAGTTGTAAGGCTAGCCAGGATAAACTGGCCGCTGCCATCAAGGAAGCGCAGTGCATTAGCGAGATTACTTCCATATCCGATGCCATATCGGGAATTGCATCACAGACCAATCTTTTGTCCTTGAATGCCTCCATTGAAAGTGCAAGAGCCGGGGAAGCGGGACGAGGCTTTGCGGTCGTGGCCGAAGAAATCAGAAGCCTATCGGATGAGACCAGCAACGAAATCGGAAAAATTTCTGACCTGACAGACAGATTACTGCAGGCGGTAGATGCTTTGACGAAGGAAAGTGCCGATGGCATGAACAGGATGGCTGAGGATATTGAGGAAGCCTATAAGAATTTGGATAAACTGGCAAAAGAATATAAAGAAAGTGCTGAATATTATAGTGCAATATCAGCAGATTTGGGTGCAAGTTCACAGGAACTCTCGGCTTCTGTTCAGGCAGTGACCGCTTCCATTGAAGACATCAATAACAGTCAGCAGGATGTTAACCGGGCTATGGAGGGAGCAAGTCATGATATCCAGAATGTGGCAGCAGATGCAGTCTCCATGAAGGATAAAGTAGAAAATGTTACCATAGCTGTGGGAGAAGTATCTGAAACGGTAAAACAGTTCAGTATTTAGAATAACAGGAATCCTACAAACTGTATTACCGGATATTTTTTCGGAAAATGTCATTATTTTTTCACAATAGATAGTGACAACTCACGCTTAATGATATATAATCTCAATTAGGAACAATTCCTATTAAGGAGAGGATATGGTAAGGCGAAATACAATACAAAGAGAAGTGGTTCTGCGTGCTGTAAAGAGCCTTCATAATCATCCTTCAGCAGATGAGGTTTATGCGTATGTGACAAAGGAGTGTCCCAACATTGGAAGAGGAACAGTCTACCGTAATCTGAATATTCTTGCTGAAGACGGTGAATTACGAAAGGCCCAGGCTACAGACGGACCGGACCGATTCGACCACAACCTGATGGATCACTATCATGTCACTTGTGTGCACTGTGGTAAAATGTATGATGTGGACATGGAAGTGATATCTGATGTGGAAGAGAGAATCCATGATAAACATGGAATAAAATACTTAGGATATGACATCCTATTCAAAGGGGTGTGTCCTGCATGTCAGAAAGAGCATGAGGACAAGAAGGAGGAAGCAATCAATGGATAAAAAAGCGATGTATAAGTTAAGTTATGGGCTGTTTGTATTAACAGCCAAGGATGGAGACAAAGACAATGGCTGTATAGTGAATACCGCCATTCAGGCTGCCTCTACTCCCAACCAGGTGAGCATCTGCGTGAACAAAGCAAACTATACACATGACATGATTTTGAAAACAGGTGCGTTTACCGTATCCATTTTAAGTCAAAATGCGAAATTCGATTTGTTCAAGAGATTCGGATTTCAGTCCGGAAGAGATACCGATAAGTTTGCCGGCTTTGATGCATGCAAACGCGGTGAAAACGGTATTCTCTATGTAACGGAAGGAACCAACGCATTTATCTCTGTAAAAGTAGATAAAACAGTTGACCTGGGATCTCACACCATGTTCATCGGCGAAGTGACAGATATGGAAGTACTTAGTGATGACGCTTCCGTAACATATGAGTACTATCTGGAAAACATCAAACCAAAGCCGGAAGCTGTTGGTACCACCAAAGAAGGTAAGACAGTTTGGCGTTGCAAGATCTGCGGATATGAATATGTAGGTGAAGAATTACCGGATGATTTTATCTGCCCGCTTTGCAAACACCCTGCATCCGATTTTGAAAAAGTGATTGTATAATACCCAACCATGCGGGTAAAACGGTGGATGTTATCGCATTTCTGTGGGAGAAAGTAATCGATAAAAGTGGGAAGGCAGAATATACAAATGATATCTGAAGCAATCATAAACGTTGGCGTAGATGACAGAGACATAGAACTCTTTGAAGGACAGTATGTGCTGGAGAAGGGCATGGCATACAACTCCTATCTGATCCTGGATGAGAAGACATGTCTGATGGATACTGTGGATAAAAGAGCCATAGGCCCCTGGAGCAAATGCCTGGAGGAAACCCTGGCAGGAAGAAAGCTGGATTACATTGTAGTGCAGCATATGGAACCGGATCATTCCGGTACATTGTCATACGCTCTGGAGAAGTATCCGGAAGCAGTTGTGGTTGGCAATGCCAAAACGTTTGTTTTTATTAACCAGTTCCTGGGAGTCAACCTGGATGGAAGAAAACTGGAAGTGAAAGAAGGAGACAGGCTTTCACTGGGAAGTCATGAGTTGACCTTCTATATGGCACCGATGGTGCATTGGCCTGAAGTCATGGTGACCTATGAAAGTTCTGAAAAGGTTGTGTTCTCTGCTGACGGTTTTGGTAAGTTCGGCACCACAGATGCTGAGGAAGATTGGGCATGTGAGGCCAGAAGATATTACTTTAACATTGTTGGAAAGTATGGTGCTCCTGTGCAGGCACTTCTGAAGAAACTGAAAACTTTGGAAGTAGAAAAAATCTTACCTCTTCACGGACCGATTCTGGATAGCAATCTGGGATATTACATTGGTCTGTATGACAAATGGTCCAGCTATACACCGGAGAGCAAAGGCGTATTCATTGCCTGTGCGTCAATCCATGGCAATACACTTGCCGCAGCACAGACTCTGGCAGATAAGATCAGAGCTTTAGGCGAGGAAAAGGTTGTAGTATCGGATCTTTCCGAAGAGGATATTGCTGAGTGTGTAGAAGATGCATTCCGCTATGACAGAATGATCCTTTGTTGTGCTTCGTACGATGGAGGTGCATTTGTTCCCATGGAAGATTTTCTCCATCATCTGCAAATAAAGGGATTTCAGAACAGAGTGGTAGGGCTTGTAGAAAATGGGTCATGGGCTCCATCGGCCATCCGGTCTATGAAGAGTTACCTGGAGACCATGAGAAATATTACATTGCTGGAAGAAACTGTTACCATCAAATCCACTCTCAAACCGGAAAATGAAGCGGCAATGGATGCTTTGGCAAAAGCTGTTGTCGAGAAGGCGATGAGCTGAGATAAAAACCTCCGGCGGAAGGCAGAGATGCGCAGATGAAAATGTCGCATAAAAGTGCGACGCGAATCTCCGTCAATAACGCCGAGGCGTTATTAAATGATTTTCCCTGCGGACCATTTGGGATGCAGTGAAATATAAATTTTAAAAGAATTTTTTATAGGAGGAATTTAACAATGGCAAAATGGGTATGCCCGGTATGTGGTTACATTCATGAAGGAGAAACAGCACCTGCAGAGTGTCCTGTATGTCACGTAGCCGGTGAGAAATTTACAAAGGTTGAAGGCGAATTAAAGCTTGCTGCAGAGCATGAATATGGTATTTATGCTAAAACTGTTAAAGACAACGCTGATATTTCCGAAGAAGACAAGAAATATATCTTCGAACAGTTAATGGCTAACTTTAACGGTGAGTGTTCAGAAGTAGGTATGTATCTTTGCATGGCTCGTATCGCTCACAGAGAAGGTTATCCTGAAATCGGTCTTTACTGGGAGAAAGCTGCTTACGAAGAAGCAGAACATGCAGCTAAATTTGCTGAATTATTAGGTTCTGATCTGGAGCCTAACATGAAAGCTACAACAAAAGACAACCTTGCTTGGAGAGTAGATTGCGAATTTGGTGCAACAAAAGGTAAATTTGACCTTGCTGCATGCGCTAAAAAGAACGGCTTAGACGCTATCCATGACACTGTTCATGAAATGGCTCGTGACGAGGCTAGACACGGCAAAGCTCTGAAGGGATTACTTGAGAGATACTTCGCGTAAGCGTTGAAGATATTTTATCTCAGTGGGAGTACAATCTCCAACTGAGATGCGCCGAGGCGTTATTGAGTTTTTACAAAAGAAAAGGAGAAATTACTATGGACAAATATTTCTGCAATCCTTGTGGCTACACATATGATCCCGAAAAAGGTGATCCTGAACATGGCATCAAACCCGGCACAGCATTTGAAGACCTTCCGGATGATTGGTGCTGTCCTATCTGTGGCGTAACAAAGGATATGTTCATGAGAGTAATCCAGTAGGAACGTATCGAAAACGAAATTATTTCATAGTTGGTGTAAGGAGCAATGGGGATAACTCATTGCTCCTTTATTTTGTAGGGGATTTTAAGGAATTCCCTACAAAATAAAGGCCCCGCAAGGATGCGCACCCGCACGTAGAGAAAATGTTGCTGACGCAACCGCGCTCGACGCCAGCATATCGCAAGCGATATGCTTTGACCTCAAAAATTAACACATTCCCATGGAATAATGCCCTATAATATGAGCAGGTCCTTTTATACAATAAAGCCAGTGGGGACGAAGCCAGTGGGGACGGGGAAAATGGTTTCTTTTAAATCCAGTGGGATGGGAAAAACGGTTTCTTTTGATTAAGTTGAGAAAAAGAAATGGCTCCTGTAAGTCGGTCAGGAAGTGCTTCTATATAAAGAAAGGGGAAAGCCTATGCTTCGCATGGAAATAGCCTTGTTTTTGTCGATTGCCTTTGT
>CALZKI010000058.1 GCA_945787995.1 uncultured Lachnospiraceae bacterium
ATGAAAAAAAAGCACCATCCCCAAGGCTCATGCGTCCTCAAAAATGGTACTTCGATGCGCGATCAGGGGCTCGAACCCTGGACACCCTGATTAAGAGTCAGGTGCTCTACCAACTGAGCTAATCGCGCTCAAAATATGGAATTTTTGCACGCTGTTTTACAACGCAAGTGTTATTATAGTATAATGCTTTTGGCTTTGCAATACTTTTTTTAAAAATTTTTTGATGGAGAATCTCCGGAATTTTACCGGAGAATACAGAGAAAGATGATTTTTGATACACACGCACATTATGATGATGAGGCTTTTGATGAAGATAGAGATTCGCTTCTTGCCTCTCTTCCGGGGGCGGGAATCGGTCATGTGGTAAATGTGGCCGCGTCTATGGACTCCTGTCATACCACCTGGGAGTTGATTCACAGATATGATTTTATGTATGGAGCATTGGGGGTTCATCCCAGTGAAACGGCCGGGCTTACAGAGGCAGATATGGAGTTTATCAAGGCTCATGCATCTGATGACAAGGTAGTGGCTATCGGCGAGATTGGTTTGGATTATTATTGGCCGGAGCCTGAAAAGGAGATACAGAAAAAGTGGTTTGTGAGACAGCTTGCGCTTGCCAAAGAAGTGAAATTGCCTGTTATCATTCATTCCCGGGATGCCTCTAAGGATACATTGGATATTCTGCAGAGGGAGTATGCCGGGCAGGGAGAGGGTATCATTCACTGCTATTCCTATTCCAAAGAGACAGCAAAAGACTATCTGGATATGGGATTCTATTTCGGCATTGGTGGTGTGATTACTTTTGCCAATGCAAAGAAGCTAAAGGAAGCGGTGGAGATGATTCCTCTTTCTTCTATTGTGTTGGAGACTGATTGTCCTTATCTTTCGCCGGTTCCCAACAGAGGAAAGCGAAATTCTTCCTTACATCTTCCCTATGTAGTGTCAGCCCTTGCTGAACTGAAGGGAGTCAGTGAGGAAGAGGTCATCGGAACAACAGAGGAGAATGCAAAGAAAATATATGGGCTTCCCTTGTGAAAATGAAAGCCTTATCGAACATCTGGGAAAAGGATATAAAACTGATAGATCGGAGAGAATATGGGAACACTCGGTAATCCGGCAGGAACCATTGCGGTTTTGCAGAAATACGGATTTAATTTTCAAAAAAAATTCGGACAGAACTTTTTAATAGACGGACGCGTTTTGGACAGGATCATAGATGCGGCTGAGATTACGGAAGATGACTGCGTGCTGGAAATCGGCCCGGGTATCGGTACCATGACACAGCTTTTGTGTGAGCGGGCAAGACATGTGGTGGCTGTAGAGATTGACAGCAACCTGATTCCAATTTTGGAAGACACCCTGTCTGCTTATGACAATGTGACAGTCCTTCACGGAGACATTTTGAAGGTGGATATCCGGGATTTGGTGGATACCTATAACGAAGGCAGACCCATTAAGGTGGTTGCTAACCTTCCGTATTACATTACAACCCCTATTATCATGGGACTTTTCGAAAGTCATGTACCCCTTCTCAGCATCACCATTATGGTGCAGAAGGAAGTGGCGGATCGTATGAAAGAGGGACCCGGCAGTAAGGAGTACGGGGCACTTTCTCTGGCAGTGCAGTATTATGCGGAACCCAAAGTAATGGTGCACGTTCCTGCAAACTGTTTCATACCCAGGCCGAATGTAGACAGTACGGTTATCAGACTAACCAGACATCCGGAGCCGGTGGTGCAGGTAACTGACGAAAAATATCTCTTTGCCGTTATCAGGGCCTCCTTCAACCAGAGAAGGAAAACCCTGGCCAACGGACTCACCAATGCAGGAAACCTTGGTGTGACAAGGGAACTGGTACAGGAAACCCTGGAGGAAATGGGGCTTTCGGCTACTGTTCGGGGGGAGCAGCTGTCTTTGGAGCAATTTGCTGCGTTGAGCAACCTGCTGTACGCCAGAGTGCATGGCAAATAGGGGCAGGATGCATCTCAAAAATGGGGCAATTAAAGGGTATTTTTTACCAAATTGTTATACAGGTATCGGCCTGCCAAAGGTTTACATTAGTGTGCTTATATGGTAGACTAATAGGAAAAATAGGGTAGCTATACACTACATCTAGTTGATCGGGTGTAAAAACCTTAAGGAAGTATCTGTTGAGAAAAATGGCAGCAGGCAGAGAACTACAGGGCCTGCATAGAGGTGAATACTTTGGATCGGTATGAATATAATGTACTTGCTGAAAAAATCAAGGAATTGATTAAAGAAGGTGAGTTCGTAAAAGCGGTAGAAATAGCAGATCAAATTGACTGGCGCAAGGTAAGAAGCGTTATGATGCTTTGTACCATCAGTGATCTGTATAAAATAAACAGACGTTATGAAGAGAGTAAAGACATTCTTCTGATGGCCTATGAACGGCATCCGGAGGGACGCCTGATCGTGTATTCTCTTTGTGAGTTATCTATCAAATTGGAAGAATATGTGCAGGCGATTGAGTATTATAAGGAGTTTGTGAATCTTGCTCCAAAGGATACCAGCCGCTATATTTTACAGTATCGTCTCTATGAGGCACAGGAGGTGCCCCTGGAGGAAAGAATTGCCGTTCTGGAAGAGTTTAAGAAACGCGATTATCGTGAGAAATGGGCTTATGAACTGGCATACTTATACCATAGAGTGGGTCTGGCTTCCAAGTGCGTGGAAGAATGTGATGAGATGTTTCTGTGGTTCGGTGAGGGAAAATATGTGCTGAAAGCATTGGAACTGAAAATGCTTCATGCACCTTTAGACGAAGAACAGCAGAAAAAATATGAGCTGTGGAGCAGTCATATTCAGGCCGGTGTGAGACCGGAAGAAGCAACAGAAATGACTGCGGGTAGTGTCAGTGATATTCCTGCTTCCACTGACGAAAGAGACATTGTCTCTGCACCAACCACAGAGATTCCCAATTCTCTGGATTTGGAAGATCCGGGGGATGAGATTCAGGTGAAGCCTATGGATATGGGCTTGTACAATACCGTAAACCTGCAGCAGGAGATTGCCAAAGGGATGCAGGGCATTTTTGATGACGAAGCAGCATCCCAGGATACAGCCGAGGATAATGAAGAAGAGGATAATGATGTTCCCCGGATTCCGAATATGCCCGATATTTTAGAGGATTCCGATCTGGCAGGTGAAGAGGGACCGCTGGCTTACGTGTCTCAGGATACAAAGGTGATTTCCGGAAAACCCGGCAGAAGATCTGAACAGTTACACATTCCGGAAATAAAACCACAGGCTCCCGTTATCGATATCGGAGAGAAAGTATCTGTGCAGGAGGCGCAGCAGGTTATCAATCTGATGAGACAGGATACAGCATCTTTACATGCACTTGCAAAAGTGCAGGAAGAGACTGTGCCCGGCGCAAAAACAGGTGTGCTGACGCCTGCCAATACATTGGGCAGTCCCTTTGACAATGTGCTGACCCAGGAATATGACGGTCAGATTAAGTTGGCTGTTCCTGATCCCGGAATGATTGAAAAACAGATCACAGGCCAGATGAGTATTGAAGATGTTCTGGTCGAGTGGGAGAAAATGAAGCAGGAGAATGAAGAAAAACGGAAAGGTGAAGTCCGTCAGCGCATTCTGCAGCATACCGGCGGACTCTTTGATGAGTTCGATGAGGCAACAAAATCGGGACTTCTGGAACAACTGGAGAAAGCTTTTGTAGAAGCGATTATGAAGGAAGCGCAAAAGGATGAAGAAACCCCTGCTTTGAAAGAAGAGATCGTAAAGGAAGCAAAGGCAGCTGTAGAACGTGTGCATAAAGAACGTGTTCAGGAAGAGCAGACGGAGTCCGAATCTGCAGAAAAGAAAGTGCCTGATGGGGCAGATGAGATCCCGGAAGAGACGGTTGATGATACAGCTTCCGGGGAAGCTGTTATGGAAGAAACCGAGGGCGCTTCGGAAGAACCGGATGAAGCGGTACTGCAGGTAGAGGAAGCTTTGGCGGATCATGAGAAAGAAACCAGAGAAAAGCAGAAAACTCTTGCCAGAAAGAAGGCTGCTAAAGAAGCGGTGAAGTCAGCCACCGGAAAAACGGATCCCCGGGAATTTACGATGGAAGAGAGAAAGACCTTTGCTCCTTTCCTGAAGAGTAAGAAGTCCCGTGAGCAATTGCTGTTCGCTCTGGAAAATATGAGTTTATCCGCCTATACCGGTAATGTAATTATCACCGGGGAGGAAGGCGCAGGAACACTGGATCTTGCAAAGAATCTGATCAAAGAAATGCAGAAAGCAGACAGTAACTTCTCCGGTCAGGTTGCCAAGATAACCGGTGCAGCACTGAACAGCAAGGATATTCAGGGCGTGCTGGAAACCCTGAAGGGTGGAGCGATTATTGTAGAGTCCGCTTCTGCATTGAAAAAGAGCACGGTTACCAAGCTGGTGAAAACGCTGAATAATGAAAACCTTGGCATTATCATTATCCTGGAAGGTGCGAAGAAAGCAATGGATCGTATGGTGGCAGCTGTTCCGGGTATGTCAGAACGCTTTAATGTGCGTATTGATATTGAGGTGCTTGGGGATGCCGCACTCATTGCTTATGCAAAAGAATATGCAATGGAGCAGGAATATGTAGTAGATACCTTTGCGGAGATGGCGCTTCAGAGGCGTATCGAGAATCTGCAGACCTATGATCATGAGGTTACACTTGCTGAGGTGAGAGAGCTGGTGGATGAGGCAATTTATTATGCCGGCAGAAAGACACCTGCACATTTGCTGGATTTGATGTTCGGCAAGAGATACGATTCCGAAGATATGATTATTATCCGTGAAAAGGATTTTATGCATGATAATTAAGCAGTAGATAAAGGGGTAATTTAGGGATATGGCAGCAAAAAAAGATACTACAAAGGTAAAAGAAGAATTAAAGACAAAGAAGTCCACGAAGAAAACAATAAATGAGTCCACTGGTGCAAGAGTCTTCATTTCGGAAGATGATGCCTATTTATTTGCACAGGGTACGCATTATGAAATTTATGAGAAATTGGGGGCACATCCTTCCACAGAAGATGGCGTGGACGGTTATTTCTTTGGTGTATGGGCACCCAACGCAGTAGATGTTCATGTGGCGGGAGAATTTAATAATTGGAGTGACAGTGCGGCTCCCATGAAGAAATTGGGGCCGGGTGGTATTTGGACCTGCTTTATTCCGGGGATTGGAGAGAACATTCTTTATAAGTATGTAATCACCACCAAATCCGGAGAAAAGATATTCAAGGCGGATCCCTTTGCGAACTATGCCGAATTGCGTCCCGGCAATGCCTCTAAAACAACCAATTTGCAGGGATATACCTGGCATGATGCGACCTGGATGAAGAACAGAGCGCAGAAGGATATGAACAGAGAGCCAATGGCTATTTATGAGTGCCACATTGGTTCCTGGATGAAGCACCCTGACGGAACAGAAGACGGATTCTACAATTACAGAGAGTTTGCGGATCGTCTTGCGGAATACCTGAAAGAGATGAAGTACAGCCATGTGGAATTGATGGGTATCGCGGAGCATCCGTTTGATGGTTCCTGGGGCTATCAGGTAACAGGTTATTATGCACCTACCGCAAGATACGGAACGCCGAAGGATTTCATGTATCTGGTTGATAAGCTTCACAAAATCGGAGTAGGCGTTATTCTGGACTGGGTACCTGCTCATTTTGCTTCTGATGCGTTCGGCCTTGCCAAATTTGACGGGGAATCCATTTTTGAACATCCGGACCCGCGTCGTGGAGAGCATCCTGACTGGGGAACGAAGATTTTTAACTTTGGCAAAACAGAAGTTTCCAACTTCTTAATTGCTAACGTATTATACTGGATCAAATATTTCCATATTGACGGAATCCGTGTGGACGCTGTGGCTTCCATGCTGTATCTGGATTATGGAAAGCGGGACGGACAGTGGGTTCCCAACAAATATGGCGATAATAAAAACCTGGAGGCCATTGAGTTTTTCAGACACATGAACTCTATCGTAAAGGGCATGTACCCCGGTTTTGTTACCATTGCAGAAGAATCTACCGCTTGGCCAAAAGTAACCGGCAGACCGGGAGAGGGCGGATTAGGTTTCTCCTTCAAGTGGAACATGGGATGGATGCACGACTTCTGTGAATACATGAAGCTGGACCCCTATTTCAGAAAGAATAACCATTATGCCATGACATTTGCCATGTCATATAACAGCAGCGAAAATTACATTTTACCTTTGTCCCATGACGAAGTGGTGCATCTGAAGTGCTCCATGGTAAAGAAGATGCCAGGCTATGAAATTGATAAGTATGCAAATCTGCGTGCAGGATATACCTTTATGTTTGGCCATGCGGGCAAGAAGCTTTTATTCATGGGACAGGACTTTGGCCAGGAACGTGAATGGAGTGAAGCCAGAGAACTGGATTGGTTCCTGCTCCAAAACCCACTGAACAAGGGCATGCATGACTTTGTCAAAGAATTGCTGACGATCTATCGCAAATACCCTGCCATGTATACCATTGATAATGGTTGGGAAGGCTTTGAATGGCTGAATGCCGATGATAAGGAAAGAAGTGTATACAGCTTCTACAGAAAAGATGAGACGGGCAAAAAGAATGTTTTGTTTGTCATTAACATGACACCTATGATGTGGGAAAATTATTGGGTTGGCGTTCCGGAAAACAAGAAATACAAACTGATTCTCAACAGCGATGAGGAACGTTTCGGTGGAAACGGCCATACCATTCCCGCACAGCTTAGTGCAGTTGCCAAGGAGTGTGATTATAAACCGTATCACATAGAATTTGACCTTCCTCCCTATACAGCAGCTGTGTTTACCTTCCAGTAATTGCAACTGTGAAGCCGGATAGGTTAAGAAAAAACAAAATAATGCCGAAGTAAGAGGTAAGTAAGAGATTGCTTACCTCTTTTTATTTTCCAAAAGAAGTTATTGATATGATTGGGGTGCGAGAATGAAGATTTCTTTTGATCATATACAAACAAATCACCCCGCAGAACAGGCGATAAAAACATATGGTGCCACACATGGGGACAGGATGACTCCGGGGTGTGGATATGCAGTAGACATTTCTGGCAAGGTTATGGATAACAACGCGTATGGTCAAGGACGGACCGCAGAAGAAGTTATGCAGCAATTGGGTATGGCGGATATTTCCGTTATGCGTGATTACCTGACAGTGATGTCTCATTCTATGTCTGCGGAAGATTTTCATGAAATGCAGCAGGAAGGGTTTCAGCCTTCCCGCATGGAAGTAAAGGAATCGGTTACCATACTGGACCATATTAAAGCCGCTTTGCTGAAAGGCGGCACTGTGGTAGAAGGCTTTACAACTGATATCAGTTCAGATGTGTTAAAGGAAGTAATCGGATCTGACACCTTGTCTGCATCCGTTAGTCAGGCACTCAGGAATGCAGAACAGGGGCGATTTCAGGAGAAACAGAGTGAAGTAGAGAAGACTCTGGAAAAGGCAGCTTCTCTGGAAGTACCGGATGAAGCAGCAGTGAAATATATCGTTACCAATGGTTTGCCGATCACCATCGATTCCTTGTATCAGGCGGAACATAGTGCCCATGGAAATGGGAACCAGCAGGGCCATGGATATTACGCTGCCGGAGTGGATGGCTATTATGCAAAGAAACCGGAACAGGTAGACTTACAGGCTTTGAAACCACAGCTGGAGAAAGTGATAGAGGAAGCAGAACTGCCTGTTTCCAAAGAGACCCTGAAAGAAGCGGGATGGCTTGTGGAAAAAGGGATTCCTTTGACAAGGGAAAACCTGATAAAGCTTCATCAGGTAAATTCCATAGAGTTTCCTTTGTCGGAGGGGGTCATCCATAAAGCTGTGACGGCTGCCTTATGGGATGGTAAAGAAGCCGGCGGAGCAGATTTGACGGATCCTCGCAGCCTGTTTGAAAAGGCAGTAGATTTCGAAAAAGCGTTGCAAGGGTTTACGGAGGAAGATGTAGCCACTGTGGTTCATGAGGGCAAGGAACTGACCTGGGATCACATCAAGCAGGCGGCTGAAGGCACCGGCACACAAATGGCCACCGGAAATAGTGATGCCACATCTCCCGATTTACAGGGAAAACTACTTCATGCAACAACACTGCTGCATCGAACCCAGTTGATCATGACGGCAAGTGCTAATCTGAAGCTTCTGCAAAGCGGATATGCCATCGATACGGCTCCTTTAGAGGAACTGGTATCCAAATTGGAGCATCTGGAAGAGGCAGAAAAACAAGCATATTGGAATACGGATTCCACAGAACAGGCAGATGGGAGAGCCGCTCTTTATGATCAAACGGAAGAACTGTTGGGACGACTGGCTTCAAGGCCTGCGGCTGCAATGCTTTCCTTTGTACAGAAACAGTCCACGGTTACGCTGGCAGGGCTGGAGCAGGAAGGTGCGGCTTTACAGAAAAAATATCAGGCAGCCAATCAGTCCTACGAGACCATGAAGAGTGAACCAAGGGCAGACTTAGGAGACTCGATCAAGAAGGCCTTTGCCAATGTAGATGATATTCTGATGGATCTGGAGTTGGAACTCCATGAAATGAATCGCCGTGCTGTGAGAATTCTGGGATATAACAGTATGGATATTACGCCGGAACTGATTGCATCCGTTAAGCTTATGGATGCCCGGATTCAGTCTGTTATGAACCGAATGACGCCGGCCGCTGCATTACAGACCATTCGCGCAGGGCAGAATCCGCTGGAAATGTCTTTGGACGAATTACAACAATTTCTGGATTCCTTACCACAGGAAGAGGGGAAAAAGGAAGACAGTCTGGGTAAATTTATTTACTCTCTGGAGCAGAAAAAAGAGATTACCGAAGCAGAAAAAGAAGCCTGCATCGGTATATACCGTATTTTCAGGCAAATTGAGAAAAAGGATCATCGGGTGGTAGGTCGTCTGGTGCAAGGCGGATTGGAGCCTTCTTTCAAAAATGTGATTTCCGCCATTCGTTCTGAGCAGAAAAAGGGAAAAGAATACGCCATTGATGATACGTTTGGTGGTGTGGATGCAAAATCAACAGGCAAATCCATTACGGAACAGATTGCCGGTGTGTTTTATCAAAGACTGGCCGGTCAGGTGGTAGATGGTGCAGTGCCCGAACAGATACTGCATGCCATGGAAAAGCATGAGATGCAGACTCCTGAGTTGGTGGAACAGTCGAATACGACTTTGGAACAGATGGTATCCGATATTTTGTATTCGAAATCCTATGGGGAAGAAAAAAAGGAGGCAGTTCAGAAATATGAGGAACAGGCTCTCGCTGACATGGGAGAGGAACTGAAGGTCTCCAATGAAACCCTGTCACAGATACTTGATTTGGAGCTTCCCACAACGCCTGCATATATGAAGGCATTTGAACAGCTGATGCAGCATCCGGATGGCTGGTATAAGGATTTTTTACGGACAACCGGAGAGCTGACCTCAACAGAGAAAGCACTTTTGCTGGAAGGCAAAGAATTCCTATATACAGCAGAGCAGTCCAGGGAATCGGATGCGGATTATGGCGATGCATTTCTTTCCGCTCTGCAGCAGGGAGATGAAGCCGCCATGGATCAAACCTATGGAGATCTTATGGATTCCCTGCAGAGAAGCTGTCAACAGATGATGGAAAATGCAGAAGGCTATCTGGATTGGAAGGCGTTGCAAACTTTACATAAGCAGATGCACGTAGCGGGCAGCTTGCGTGATCTGGGCAGATGGGATGTGCCCATGACTGTTCAGGAGGAGGACACTCTGATTCATCTGACCTTCAAGAAGGGACAAAATGAAAAAGGACAGGTAGACATCACTTTTACCAATGAAAAAATTGGTAAGGTCGCTGCCAGATTCTATGGTGGCAACAATGCAACCGGTTATGTGCTGTGTGAGTCCAAAGAGGCGGCACAGGAAATGGAGAAGCTGAAAGGACAACTGGAACAACTGGTTGGCGGAACCGTTTCTGTTCTGAAGAGTGAGGCAATCGACACAAATAAATTCATGGATATACACAAAAGCGAACGTTTGACCGATATAGAAAATGAAGCTGTTACAAACAGAGCACTCTATCGAATCGCAGCCGGATTTATCAGGGCATGTTCCGGAGATGGCGAATAGGACAGAAAATGTCACACAAAAGTGCAACGCGCATCTTGCTGTCAATAACGCCGAGGCGTTATGGAATATTGGTTTAGCAGACAGATTTTGAGGAAGAAAGGCTTGGTTATACTATGAGAATTAATTACAATGCACAGGCAATGAGAGCAAATACATCTTTGGCAAAGGCGGATAATCTTTTGACCCAGTCTCTACAGAGATTGTCTTCCGGATTGAAGGTTTCTTCTGCAAAACAGAACCCTTCCGGATATGCAATGTCCAAGAGGATGAATATGCAGATTGAAGGTCTTTCCACTGCAACCCAAAGTGCAAACGATGGTATATCGATTATCGAAACCGTGGATGGTGCGTTATCCGAAGTACACGAGATGCTGCAGCGTTTGAATGAGCTTTGTGTCAAAGCTGCCAACGGCACCATGACAGATGACGACAGGAGTATCATTCAGTCTGAAGTAGATCAGCTGAAGGAGGAGATTACCCGGGTATCCAAAACTACAGAATTCAATGGTCAGGTATTGTTAGACGGTACCTTTGATTTGAAGGGATATACCAACAATAATGATGTAAAAGTACAGTACTACTCCGACCAGGTGCAGGCACAGAAATATGTACTGAATCCTCTGGATGTTACTTTCAATGCCGATGGAGATATTACTGCAGTGAGTCCTGCGACGATAACAGGAGGTACGGGATTCCCGGCAAATGCAACGGTAAGCTATGAGAACAACAGAGTGATCATTTCCGGTGCGGATGA
>CALZKI010000059.1 GCA_945787995.1 uncultured Lachnospiraceae bacterium
ATCAGCAAAGCCAGATAGCTTGCCACTACAATGCTGATAATGTCATACACCATCAGGGCAGTTCTTCTATATAAAAGTTTTACATTAAAGGGCTTCTTTTCTTTTTTCATTTCTCTGTAACTCTTCTTAGTTTTTCTTCTCCATTTGCATCATAAGAGCAGGACCTATCAGCAAGACACATAATCCCACCGGATTACATGGATGGGCAATCCATTCCACAATACCGCCCACCATAAACATCAGCATAATGGACAAAGGCAATGCATATACAGCACTGTTTTCTCCCTTTTTGTAGTACATAATAACGGAGATAGTCACTGTATACAGCAGCCAGGTAATAAATAGTATTCCCATTATGATACCATGGTCGAAGGCAAACTGTAAATAAATATTGTGGGCATGGTAGAGCTCTTCCCCATTCAGGACCGCACTCATAGACTCATGTCCCCAGAGATTTAAATCCTCATAATAGGCCCTGAATATGTCCATTCTTCCGTTAGAATAATCTTGACTGTCATCCTCTTCTTCGCGAAGCAGTGAAGCAGGCAGCTTCAAGCCAATAGAAGCATATTGTTCCGGCAGAACCCGATATTCTTCCTCCGGTATCCTTGCATCAGATTCCGTATATTCTTCTGTGCTTTCTTCCCGGTCACGCATTTCCTCCGGAACACCGCCAATCCGCCAGTTATAGAGAAATTGAATCGTGTCCTCGGGCACGCTAAACATTTTATTTAAGAAGATTTCCACAAAGCGGTCTGTGGTAATATAGTCTTCCGAACGAAGATCATTTCCTACCAGTATAGTCTCCGGAAATTCTTCCACTTCAGCATACGCATCCGGCTGTTTTACAATGGAGGGAATGATTCTCTGTGCAGAAAAGGCGATTGGAAAACACCAAACCACAGCTAGAATAATCACACCTATGGCTCCCGCCATTTTGCCCAGCTTTTCGGTTATTTTTCCACGATGCATCATCATCCATAAAACAAAACCTGTTACCACAGAAGAGATCAATCCTGTTCTGGACATGGTAAACAATTCATAGCTTGCCACTATGCCAAAGAAAATGATTTCAAAAAAGCAGGCCTTCAGATTCTTTTCTTTATTGAACTTATAGAACAATTTTACAAGTGCAACCGCCATCACTAAGGACAAGTAGGTTGCCGTAACCGTTACTGTATGAAAAATGCCCGGATATCTGGTAAAAAGGAACGATTGAAATGGTCTGTGCAGGAGACAGTAGTATGTTACTCCAACGAAGTTAAATATAATTCCGTTCATTACATTGTTCAACAAGTGGCTCCTGTTGTTCCATAAAAACATCTGCAATGCAAATACCCCAAACACTGCAACGGTATAAATAGGCCAGCCTCTGGTGTTACGATATTGAATCATGCCGATAGCGATCACCACAGTCAGAACGATGTATCCCAGGGTGAAATAAGAAAGCCCTGTTAAATGAGGATAATGAATGCGCTTTTCTTTCATCCCCCGAACAAACCATACGATGCCACGGATCAATGCAACCAAAGTGCGGAGTGCAATTAAGACAATTGGAATTGCCGCATAACAAGTAAGCTTCAGCACCTGTACTTTCAAGTCAATCACAACGCCTGCCTCATCCATACACTCCGGCAAATGCAGTTGGTAATACTTATAAGCCCAGATACCGCCGGCTATAACGCCAACCACATTCCACAGGTTCAGCCATTCCTTTTTGTTGAAAGTAACCAGAACAGCCAGGCTCATCCAGAGCAGCAGTTCCCTGTATGCAATATCGTGGAAAATATTATATAAACCGTTCATATAATGAATGCAGGCCAAAATGCCCATAGCAAAGCAGAAGGACTGCAGAAGATCAGGCACTTTTTCTTTGACTGTATCCCAAACATTCTCATTGGGTACTTCTGTATAGGGTTTGTTGATCGCATACCAAATGGTTATGCCAAACAGCAAGACGCCCAAGGTGTGAAGGATTATGTCAGCATAAGCCATATTGAATAAATGTAGTGGACCTGTCACAATCATACCGACAACAGTTGCTGCAACCACCAGCGGATTACATACTTTCTTGATGCCCCACTGCAGCGTGACAGAATTGTCCAGCATACCTTTTCTCTTGTTCCATGTGTATAATCCAAAAGTCACGCCTGCTCCTATGGCAGCGAAGAGACCTATCAGCAGAAGGCTCTTGCCTTTTCTAAGGGGCTGGGAATAGTGATATGTGGTTAACAAATTGCATCCACCAAGAGCCTGTTCCCCCACATAACAGGGACCATTATAGATAAAACCTGAGGTTTCTGTTACTTCATACTGCAGGAACAGTTCCCCCTGAATACACTCTACTGTGTAAAAATATTGTTTTCCCACCTCTGTGTTCAGATTCAGCGGGACATAACATTCCCCGGGCATCTTCTTCATCTCGGAGGTAGCGTGGGTCTGTTCACGCAGAAGTCCATGCTTCTCATCAAAAACACGCAGAATAAAAGTATTGTCCTGATCATCATTTTCATTGGCAACTGCAATGGAAATACCATCCAGGTGATCATACTGTGCAACGAACATCTGACTGGAATATATCCCATCAGCCAGACGGTCTGTTACCCCTTCCACCATACGATTACTTGTAGATGGAATCGACTCTCTCCATAACCGCAGAGGCAAAACGGTAATAACAGCAATAAATGCCAAAATACAAACAGCACTTGCCAGTGCCTGCCACTGTTTCATCTTTCTGTTCACGATCTATCCTCCACACAAAAAGTATCTGCCATTACCATAGGCAGCAAGAACCACTGAAAGACCATATATCTTGGTAAAAAGGTAGGTCCCAGCAAAAATGTCATCCACACCAGTGCAGGCAGCAGATACACCAGCAACTTGTTCCACTGTCTTCTGACTGCCATCACATCAAAACATATGACATAAACAAAAGTGAGAAATCCCATTGAAAAAAGCCAGGATAAAACAGGCCGTCTCTGTACGGTACCTTCCAGAGAAATGACATAGTACATTTTTTCCAACAGGGGAAATTTGCTGTCCCTGACACCCGGAAGCTCGGTTTCAAATCCGAAGTAAGAGCTTTTCTCATAATTGTGGGTAAATACATTATGTCCCTGATATACGTCAATCACCGCATCCGGGTACCAGAATCCGTAGCTGGTCATACACCATGCATTCACATAGCCTATGGGATTATGGAGAAAGCCTTTCGCCCATAGCTTCCAAAAACCCATGGCGTTATTTCGATACACATCACTATCAAAGCTAACTTTAACGGGATCTGACAAATTGGGAGTATATCTTTTGATTGCCTCCTCCGGCAGATAAGAAAACAATAGTTCCTTTTCCTCTGCACTATACATCCCCGGATCCGCATGATAGCAACGGGCAATCTGTTGAATAGGAACCGTCAGCATTTCCTGGGCACCACCCTTCATGGCATGAAGGCCAATGGCCATTCCCTTGGAAATTCCAAAAAAGAGTAAAAATACGGAGAAGAAGAAAATAACAACCCGCTTATAGTGCTGCATTCTTTCCTTTCCTTTGCTTTTTCGCCAAACAAGCACCAGCAGAAACAACCCATAAACCAGGGTTGCATAAAGCATATTATTGCGAAACAGAAGCGTTACCACAAAGGCAGCCACCAATACAGCTGTACCTTTCTTCCCTGACAGGAATGTATTTCTTTCCTCTCCCTGCTTCCCGGAAAAAAGTAGCAGGCGCATCAGCAATAGAACCATCAGCAATCCGGCTGCAAAAAGCGTGTCCTTCACAGTACATAACACAAACATCACATTGACCGGAAAGAAAGCAAGGTACAAAAAGGATATCTTGCGCACCCTGCTGCTGACTCCCTTGTATCTCATCCACACCAGTAAGCAGGTAAAGCATGCTGCAATCACACACATCTGAGCGGATAAATATACACCGATGCCGTAGTTGAAGGAGCCTGTCAGATAATGGATTACTTTGACTGTTACACCAAGAAGCAACACATGCAGTAAGGGGTGATGTGTCGAATACATTCCGGTATCGATCTGCCAATATTCGTCACAGGCATCATACAAAAAGAACCCGGGATAAACTGCCAAAAAGGAAGGAATCCAACAGAGTATAAAACTGAGAAAGCATATTCCGGGTTTTCGGAGAATCCGATCCAATAAGCCTTCTTTTCTGACCTGCCTACTTGCAGCGTTTTCTTTCCGCTCCTCCGCAGGAACCTTTTCTCCGGAGTGCAAAGAGGCATCAGACTTCAGAACTCCCGTTTTCATCACGTACAGAAACAATACCAGCCCAATCCAGATCACCAAGCCTGTCAATACCACTGCAATCCACGCATCCATATGGCGAATCGGCAATTCACCCTCTGTCTGAAGGGCTTCCCCAAACACCAGGGCGCAGCTAAAGAAAGCCGCCGTCAGGACGCTGACCCAGAAAAGCAAACGGTCTTTATGCAATTCATCCTTGATTTCTTTTGTCCAACCCATTACAAACTATTTCTCTTTTCCGATCACATCACGAATCACATACTGTGGAGAAGCATTCATGGAGAGATACATTCTACCGATATATTCCCCGATCAAGCCCAGCATCAGCATCTGCATACCACCTACAAACATAATGGCAGTGATCAATGCACTGAAGCCGATGGGTACCGCCGGATTCACAAATTTCTTGATAATGGTATAGATACCATACAGAAAACTTCCGCCGGCACAAACACACCCTACCACACTGGCGATTCGCAGCGGTTTGATGCTGAAGGCAGTAAATCCATTCATCCACAACCCCAGCAGCTTCGATATAGTATAGCCCGAAGTTCCTTCTTTCCTGTCCCGATGGGTAACAGGCACATTGGAAATACGTTTCGTGGTACGCAGTACCAGCCCGATCACATAAGGATAGGCATTTTCGTAATGGAGCATTTCGTCTACAATAAATCTTCTGGCTGCAAAATAACTGGTTACATGAAGATTTTTCGGTTTGCCCAACATGACTCTGGTCATCAGATCATTGATGTAGCTGCCAAAATTACGGAAAGCCGAATGGTGCTTTGATTCATAGCTTGCGTACACCACATCATCTCCGTTTTGTATTGCCTCTAACAGCTTGCCCACTTCATTGGCAGGAGTCTGCCCATCATCATCCAGACAAACCAGAATATCACCGCTGATCTGTCTGAAGCCTGCCATCAAGGCAGCATGCTGACCAAAGTTTTTGGCAAGATTCACCCCGATCATATTGTCATTTTCATTTACCAGTTGCTCAATCACTTCAAACGTCTCATCCGGAGAAGCATCATTTACCATAATGATCTCATAGGAATACTCTGTCAGAGCTGCCATAGTATCCTGAATTTCACGAACCACTCCGGGCAATGTTTTGGCAGAACGATAACAAGGGATTACAAAACTTACTTTTTGCATGAGAACCATACTCCTTATCCTTTTGTTTCAAAAAAGTCTCTTAGCAAATCTCTTTTAGTTTACTTTTCTTTCAGATCAATCTTCATAAAAACCAGATCTCGATGTTTATCTCCATCCACAAAGAAATCCTTGATTGTTTCCACAGGTTCGAACCCTGCCTGCCGGTAGCTTTTCAGAGCCCGCTCATTATCAGCAAATACTCTGAGAATCATGGTGTCCAGCTGTAACTCTTCTTTGGCATACCACACTGCCCATCTGGCAGCCCGGTTTCCGATTCCTTTTCCGTACGCCCCTTCTTCACCCAGGAAGATGCCATATTCTGCCTGTTTGTACACATAATCCACATCCCGCAGATAAACACTTCCCACCGGTGTAAACAAGCCTGCTGCCGTTTCTTTCAGATTTCCTTTGTCACCTTTTTCCTGCATACGATACTCGATAATAAACTGCTCCACCAACCCCGGAGCCACCTTCGTTGCCATCCAGTTCCTGTGCATCTGTACGGTAAAGGGCTCCCGAAAGATAAAATTGCGCCGAACAAAATCCCGATTCCGCCATTCTACAATCATCTCCGTATCCTCCTCAGAAATAGGGCGAACACGCAAATCTTCTGTTAACTGATAGGATTGATTCCCTTTCATATGCCTCCTAATACTGCTGTGCTTCCACTTTATATACACCGTAATACTGATCGATCTGATCCACTTCCCTCAATAACACAGGTATCCCTTTGTCCCGATAGAAGTCCTTCAGCCAATTGATATCCGTTTCCAGCTTGGCGATCACATAACAACGGGTATCCTGTGAACCGATCAAATCGAAGAAAGGTCCCTGCAGCCCCATCACTGCCTGTTTTTTGCGGTACAAAGGACTATTGCAGCTCCATCCTCCCAACAGATCGTGATTCACATAAGTATTATCTACATTTACAAACATTTTATCTGCAAAGGAATCTCCATCAATGATGGTGGAATAGACGTCAAGATAATAAAATCGGTCTGTTCTGGCAGCACAGTAATTCTCAATACTGTCACCATACACATTCACTGCTTCCTGCTTTTCCACCCGCTTTTGTACATGCTGCAACCGATAAGGAATCATCAGTATCACCGCAAACAGAAGCACACAACCGGTGAGCAGAATCACAAAATTCTTGTCACGCAACTTTCTGGTATATTCCATCATTAACATGGCAAACAGGATGCACAGCTCCATCAAATACAGGGAATGAGATATTCTGACAGGACATCTTCCATTGATTAAGATATACATCCATAAAACAGTTCTCACAAAGAATAACAGACCAAGCCGCCAGACCGCCACCCACAAATTTCCCAAAAATCTGCCGTCCTGTCGCAGTAAAATGGTAAAAAACATGACTACATATAATATCAAAATCACTGCATTCCAAGGATAGTCGGTTTCCTGAAAGAAGCGATGGGAATATTCCCATAGGGCAGTTCTGATGCGTTCTTTGATCCTGGCATCCTTCATGGTCTTGGCGTACTCTGCCACCTGCCCAATGGTGATCTCTGTAATGTTCTCATCCAATCCATAGTTGTAGTTCACAAGCAGTTGCTGCTGACTTTGCTCCAACCCGATTTCCCGGTAAAACGCCTGATGCTCCTCATAGGAGGGGATCACCTGAAAATCGTACAGTTCCGTTCTGTTGGCAAACAAGGTTTCAAAGCGGCTCCACTCTGTGGAAGAATAAGCAATCTTATCTGCCAGGAAGCTGCCTGCCACCACAAAAAGAATAGCAGCAATAACCGAGCAGAAGCGAATCATATTCTCTCTGCATAAGGGCTCCTTCTCCCTACTCCACCGGATAAATCCGGTTACCCCCACGAATGGCAGTAACAGAAGCATCATATTGGGACGCAGACAGACGGCGAGAAAAATCAGCGTCACACTGACCATACTTTTTCGGAAGAAAACTTTTCTTTCCAGCCCCACCGGCAAGGTATAGAACAGGTATGCTGCTGTGGCTGCCATCAGAGCTGCTGTGACAGAATAATGCACAAATACAAGGTGCTCCAAATACAACACCAGTACAAGTCCCGTCACCAGACCGGAGATACATATCTTTCCCTTTTTGCTTTGCGCATAGGTAAGTGTCCTGTGCAACAGCATGCCAATGCAAAGATATTGGATACCGCACAGAAACAGACCATACCAGGGAATCGGTCTGGCCATACGGTAAAACAGACTGACCAGTGCACTTAAAGGCCACAACAACTGAATGTTATGTCCTTCCGGTGTGCCTGTATATTCCCCGGACAGAATGTCTTTGATCAGCACATCATCATTCAATTCATAGTAATAATCAAAGGAAAAGGATATCAATACCATCAATAATCCAATCAGGATTGCTGTCAGTATCATATCGCTATGCTTTTCCGGAAATTTACCCAGTTGTTTCATCCTATCCTGTCCACCATTTGAAATGCAATACACTGCAAATCTGCATTACTTGCCATAGAATGCTATAATCTGCTCTGCAATGTAGATAACCTGTTCCTTTGTCAATCCATAATACATGGGCAGTCTGAGCAATCTCTCGCTCTCCTTTGTGGTGTACCTGTCTTCTCCGTGGAAACGGCCGTATTTCAATCCGGCAGGTGCCGAGTGCAGCGGAATATAATGGAACACCGCCATGATGTCTCTTTCCTTCAGATAACCGATCAGCCGGGTTCTCTCTTCCATATCAGCACATTTGATGTAAAACATATGGGCATTATGTTCACAATACTCCGGCACAAAAGGCAGTTCTATTCTGCCTGCGTTTTCCAAAGGGGAAAGCAATTCCCTGTAGGTGTTATAGCAATCCATACGCTGTGTCTGGATCAAATCCCGCTGCAAAAGCTGTGCGTATAAATAAGCCACATTCATTTCGGAAGGCAGATAGGAGGATCCAAAATCCTGCCATCTGTACTTATCAATCTGACCTCGGAAATATTTGCTTCTGTCCGTACCTTTTTCTCTGAAGATCTCCGCTTTTTCCACATATTCCTCATCACGAATCAAAATGGCACCACCTTCTCCCATAGAGAAGTTTTTGGTCTCATGGAAACTGAAGCAGCCAAATTCACCGAAGGTTCCCAGGGGCTTCCCCTTGTAAGATGCACAGATCCCCTGTGCCGCATCTTCGATCACAAGCAGGTTATAGCGCCTTGCAATGTCCATGATCTTGTCCATCTCACAACCAACACCGGCATAATGCACCGGAACGATCACTTTTGTCTTCTCCGTGATGGCATCCTCAATCAAATCTGCATCCATATTCATGGTTTTCGGGTCAATGTCTACAAAGACGGGAGTTGCTCCTCGTAACACAAATGCATCTGCAGTAGATACAAAAGTATAGGAAGGCATAATTACTTCATCCCCGGGTTGTATATTGGCCAGAAGCGCTGCCAACTCCGTAGCATGGGTGCAGGAGGTAGTGAGCAGACATTTACCGGTACCCGTCATTTCTTCCAAAATAGCGCTTGCTTTCTTTGTAAATTCTCCGTCACCGCATATTTTGTGATTCCGGATCGCTTCGCTCACATATTCTATTTCGGTTCCCAAATAAGGGGGGACATTAAAATTGATCATCATAACCTCCTGTTACTCTCCGGCTACAGCCTGATAGACTGCATATGCCGTGTTACAAAATGTTTGTGTATAGGATGCATCCTTCATATAGGATGCAATCGCTTCCATTTTTTTGTCATTTTGGTATTGCTCCACCGGAACCTGAAATGCATTCATGGCTTCCCCGTCGTCATCCCAAAAGGCAGCCACTCTTGCAGATACAATAATGACCGGTGCATCCTTTTCACCGGACATCACGTTTTTCTTCATCCGATCCATATCCCGATCAAACTCCACCTGCCTGTAGGAATCCAGATCCGGCCAGAAGGTAGATAAGGCTGAGGGCATCTGCAGAAGATAGCCCAGGCCCGGAACCTCCCCATAGAAAATGGCTTCTCTGCCCTGCAGCTTTTGTTCCTTCACAAAATCTGCCAGTTCCTTCAGCGTAACAGCATTTTCTGCGGTGGTATAGATGCCTGCAGCTGCAGGTATGCTGTCTGCTGTGATAACCGTATCCCGCTTGTCACCGAAGTCACCGTCCTGCAGTGCAAATCCAAAGTGAAAGCCGATACTTTGCACCAGCAACAGCAAGCACATCAGTGCCATAGGCAAAAAGGAATAGATGGTTTCCTTGCCCTGCCGCCACACATAGTACATCATCCCCATGGTCACAGGTAAAATCAGGAACATATCGTTCATCAGAGGATACAAGGCATTGTTGCCGCCAAGAGGGATCACAAAAATCAGCAGCAACGTGAACAGTGCAAGCACTTTCCACTCCCGGTTCGTTTCTCTTGACAAAAGCATGCCGCAGCAAATGAGCAGGGAAAGAAAAAGAAACATAACCACCAGGTGATACACCGCTCCATAGTGATAATAGCGGAAGTCAAAAATGCCTTTCCCCCAGTAAAATCGAAACAGAACCAGGAAAGGAAGGATATACATCACTTTGACAATAAGCTTGTCAAATATTTTTTCCTGCCATCTGCCAACCCCACTGAGTCTGCTGCCCAGGAACCAGACAAGCAGCCACGGAACCAGCCATACAAAGGCCTTTCCGTATTCGCCGAACATACCCACCAGCATGCTCCCGGGGGTGTAATCGGTGGCCTTCTCCGTCATGGCAAACATGGTATATACCATATCCGGATAGGCACTAATACCGTACTGTATACAGATTCCCGCAAGAGGAAGGATTGCACCTACTGCATATCCCAATACACATATTCCCGTATGCTTCAGGTAAACTTTGAAATTTCTTTCTCCATACAGGTAACAGCCGTACCAGACTGCAACGATCAACAGCATGTGGGTCACGTTTGGCATTCTCACTGCCAGATTCACGCCCAGCAGCACCCCTGCAGCCAGAAAATACCCGGTTCGCTTTTTCTGATTGCCTGTGATGCCCTGAAACAGACACAGTACTGCAAACTGAAAGAAGAAATATGTGAGATAATGGTATAGCACCGTGGTGGGAGTCCAGCATAACCCGATGGCTATCATTTGTGTGAGAAAAACCAGCCATTTGGGAAATACCTTTTTTAACACCTGATAGGTCCCCACTGCCATACCACTGATCAACAGAGACGTATAAATATTCCAGCCGATCATGGTATTTCCAAAGGGAAGCTGCAGCAGCAAATATCCCACCACATTGGCCAGATACGTGGCCACCATCCAGGTTCCCTGCATGGTGTCGAAATAAGTGAAATTACTGAGGCTGTAGGTGGTATCTATGACACTAAGCCCCTGATTGATCCTGGTCAGAGGGTATAACAGCATGACTACTATATAAAACACATCCTGGTATTTGATCCATTTTTCTTTCATG
>CALZKI010000060.1 GCA_945787995.1 uncultured Lachnospiraceae bacterium
GAGAAAGGAGCACAAACCTATGGCGATGATAGATGAAATAAAAGAACAGACCAGAAAAATGAAGGAAATGACGCCAAAACAAAAATGGGATTATTTCTGGGGGTATTATAAATTTCATGTGCTATTTATTGCTGTGATCCTGTTTTTCCTGATTACTCTGACCAGAGATATCCTGAAAAGCAAAGAAACTGTCTTTTACACCGCCATGATAAACGCCAATACGGATTCCGTAACGGAGGAAGTACTTGCTGAGTGGAATGGGGAATTGGAAGAAATATTTGGTGTCAATACCAAAAAAGAAGAAGTGTGCTTTGATACCAGCTACAATATGAGTAATGACCGGAGCAGTCAGTTTGATTATACTACCATGCAGAAGTTGATGGTTATGGCTGGTTCCCAGTCGCTGGATGCTATGATTGCTAATACAGGTGTATTCGAGTTCTATGCACAGGCTTCCTTCTTTACCCCTTTGGAGCAGTTACTTACCCCGGAACAGTACGAGAGACTGAAACCCTACTTTTATTATACCGATTACGCTACCATGCCTGATGATGATGCCAACCTGGAGATGGAGGAGCAGGAAGCTTTGGAAACAGCAAAAAAAGCAGCTGTTATTGATCATCATGATCCCTCTACCATGGAGAACCCGGTTGCAGTAGGTCTATTTTTGGAAGGCTCCCAGAAGTTGACACAGAGTGGTGCGTATGCACTTCTTGCAGACAGCGGCCAGACTTATCAGGGGTATCCTGAAAACGGAGTGGTGGGTATTGCAGCTGGCACCCGTTATGCAGACTATGCACTGCAATACATCGACTATTTTTTTGAGTAGACTTTACGTTTGAACAGACATCGTTTTCGAATAGGCATTGCATTTGGCAAGAATCTGTTTTGGGCTGCTGTGTCCGGGCGGAATAGAAAAGATACGGCTTTTTTTGGAATGGAGCATTATGGACAGAACCCTGGAATACCTGATTACGGAACCGGATCATCACACCAAAATATCAACCTTTCTGCAGAAACAAGGGTATTCTGCAAAGATTTTGACGTCTCTTCGCAGGACGTCTTTTTCTTTTGAACTGGTTCCCGGGGAACTGCATGAGAGAAAAGCACTGCAAGAACTGCTTCTGGGGGATGCTTTGGAGAAACAACGTACCGGAAATGATTTGAAGAAAATATATCCGGGAGAAGTCTTACAGGATGTGCACATGAATGAGTACGTCTATGCCGGCGACCGATTGAAGGTTTTGATTAGGGAAACAGAACAGTCTGAAAAGGTCCTGCCGGTAGAATTGCCTTTTCCGGTGGTGTATGAAGACGAGGATCTGGTGGTGGTGAACAAACCGCCGGGGATGCCTATCCATCCTTCCATCAGACATTATGACAATACCCTGGGAAACGCGGCAGCCTGGTATTTCAAGGATAGGGATGACAGATTTGTCTACCGTTGTATCAACCGACTGGATAAAGATACCACGGGCCTTACCATCATCGCCAAGAATCCGTTGGCCGGCCATTTGCTGCAGGAACAGATGCGGCAGGATCGGATCACCCGGATTTACACGGCTATTGTAGAAGGAGTGCCGGAACCCTTGGAAGGAATCATCGATCTGCCCATTGCCAGAAAAGATGCATCGATCATCGAACGGCAGGTAGATCAAGAGCGGGGAGAGCCTGCGGTGACACATTTCAAGGTGCTGGAAAACTTAGGGAACTGTGCTTTGGTGCAGCTGCGGTTGGAGACCGGTCGCACCCATCAGATTCGGGTGCATATGAAGGCCGTCGGCCATCCTTTGCTGGGAGATTACATGTACAATCCTGCATATAAGGACAGAGAAGACACCAGGCAGGCACTGCATGCAGGGGAACTCATCTTTTTCCAGCCCGTTTCCGGAGAAAAGATTCATTTGCGTGCGGAATTGCCGGGGGACATGCAGGAGATTATCGAAGGATATGCGGGAGCTTGTAAAGGATTGTAAAAAAATGTAAATCTTGCTTCTCTTTTTCTTGAAACTTAATGGGAAATATAATATCATGTATCTATTAGGATTTTATGGTGGTGGGATTTTTGCTTTGATGAAGAAATCCCATGAAATCAAGGATTATCGGTCACTTTGCGATTGCGGTTGATTGATGTAATTTAACATAGAAAGGTCACAGGGTTTTGATATGAATGAAACTTATGTAGAATGTCTTGTAGCCAGAAAACCATCGATGATTATGAAGTTTTTCAGCGTGTTATGCACCATGCTGGCAGTTGTATTTTTCCTGGTGGGTCTGGTTTATATTTTTGCCTGGGTAGTGGCTTTGGCAGCAGGTATCGGTGCCTATGTGCTGAACGGAAGATGCAACACGGAGTATGAGTATCTGTACGTAGACAGAGAGATCAGCGTGGACAGAATCCTGGCAAAGAACCGGAGAAAGAAAGTGGGTACTTATACCGTTGACAGAATGGAGATTTTAGCACCCATCAATTCCTATCGCTTGGACAGCTACAAGAACAGACAGACCAAGAACATTGATTACAGTGTTGGCGTGGCAGAACAGCCTGACAGAAGATATGTTCTGTATTATGAGGGCGGCATTAAGCTGATTTTGAATCCCAGCCCGGAATTTATCAAGGCGATTCAGAATGTTGCCCCGAGAAAAGTTTTTACAGATTAAGTGAATTAATAACTATCCGTTGCGGGTTGGATGGCATAACATATCCATTCTGCAATGGATAGTTATTCTTATACAATCACAAACATCCGGCCCACGGATGGACAAATCAACATGCAGGAGGAGAGAGAAAATGGGTCAGATTATTGGCGAAGGAATTACATTTGATGATGTGCTCTTAGTGCCACAGTATTCACAGGTAATTCCCAATCAGGTTGACTTGACAACATGGTTAACCAAAAAAATCAAATTGAATATTCCGATGATGAGTGCCGGCATGGATACTGTTACAGAGCATGCAATGGCAATCGCAATGGCAAGACAGGGCGGTATCGGTATTATTCATAAGAACATGTCTATTGAAGCTCAGGCAGAGGAAGTTGATAAAGTAAAACGTTCTGAAAACGGTGTTATTACCGATCCTTTTTCACTTTCACCGGAACACACATTGGCAGATGCAGAAAATCTGATGGCCAAATTCAAAATATCCGGTGTACCCATTACAGAAGGCAAAAAACTGGTTGGTATTATCACAAACCGTGATTTAAAATTTGAGACTGATTTCACAAAGAAAATCAAAGAATCCATGACTTCGGAAGGACTTGTTACTGCAAAGGCCGGTATCACTCTGGAAGAGGCAAAGAAGATTCTTGGCAATGCCAGAAAAGAAAAATTACCGATTGTAGATGATGATTTCAATCTGGTTGGTCTGATCACCATCAAAGATATCGAGAAGACCATTAAATATCCTTTGGCAGCAAAGGATGCACAGGGACGTCTGCTTTGCGGTGCCGGTGTAGGTATCACAGCCAATGTTCTTGACCGTGTCAAAGCTCTTGTGGAAGCAAAAGTTGACGTGGTTGTTCTGGACTCTGCACATGGTCATTCGGAAAACGTGCTTCGTTGCCTTCGTATGATCAAGGAAGCTTATCCGGAGCTGCAGGTTATCGCAGGTAATGTGGCAACCGGTAAAGGCGCAAAGGATCTGATTGAAGCAGGTGCGGATGCGGTTAAGGTTGGTATCGGCCCCGGTTCTATTTGTACCACACGTGTGGTATCCGGTATCGGTGTTCCTCAGATTACAGCAATTATGGATGCGTATGCAGTGGCAAAAGAGTATGGTATTCCGATTATCGCAGACGGCGGTATCAAGTACTCCGGCGATATGACAAAAGCAATTGCAGCAGGCGGTAACGTTTGCATGATGGGCAGCATGTTTGCAGGTTGTGAAGAAAGTCCCGGTATGACAGAACTGTATCAGGGTAGAAAATATAAAGTGTATCGTGGTATGGGATCTATCGCAGCCATGGAAAACGGCAGCAAAGACCGCTACTTCCAGCAGGATGCCAAGAAACTGGTTCCCGAAGGTGTGGAAGGTCGTGTAGCCTTCAAGGGATCGGTAGAAGACACCGTATTCCAGTTGATCGGCGGTATCAGATCCGGTATGGGTTATTGTGGGGCTAAGGATATTCCTACTCTGCAGGAAACAGGACAGTTTGTGAAAATCTCCGCTGCTTCCCTGAAGGAAAGTCATCCACATGACATTCATATTACAAAAGAAGCTCCAAACTATTCTATTGAAGCATAATGCATATGCAGTTAGTCCACTTGAGACTAAAACATATGCAGTTAGTCCACTTGAGGCTAAAATATATAAAGTTAGTTCGCTGCGCGTCATAGAAAAAGGGTGTAAGAAGACTTGCTGATTGAGTGTGGGAGTTTAGCATGAGCAGTTTCTACAAGGGGAATTATAGTGAATTAAATAGTGTGATTGATCTGCGGGAACTGAAATCATTACAGGACAGCTTTTGTCAGGCAGTAGGTGTATATGCCTACTGTCTTGACAGCGTGGGAATGAATATTACAGAGCCTTCCGGCAATCCGGAAGATATTGCCAAATTCCGACAGGTAGTTTCCGATGCAGATATTCAGAATGCATTCCGCGGTGTATCCGCGAGCTCCCTGGAGGATCAGACCTTGGAGAGCACCATTGTGCCAAATATGAAATATGGTGCGGTGTCTGTGACTTATCAGGGAAATGCCATCATTACCTGGATCATCTTTGCCGCACTGTCGGATGCAGACGAGGATGGATATGATTACCATTCTGTAACAGACTTCACATATCTGATCACGGAAGCACAATTAAACCATGCTCTGGATCTTTTACGGGAAGCATCCTGCATTTTGCTCCATACACGCTTGGCTGCTTCCGGTATTCTGGCAGAGACAAAAAGGAATCGTTATTCAGAAGAAGAACTGCTTCTTAGCATGAGACGCAAAGATGTGATGACGGAGATTGTCTCACTATTGGATTCTGATGAGAGAATTGAAGTGATCATGCAGCAGATCCTGCAAAAATGCGGTACCCAGTTGGGCCTTAGCGACTGTATGATCTGCCAGTTGAAGAAAAATCAACCTTCTTATATGGATGTGGCGGCCGAATGGCGTGCGGAAGGTACAGAGTCCTCCTTTGAAGAACAGAGAGAACAGATTCGCCCCATCTATCTGCAGACAGAACAGCTGCTTGCGGTTTCTTCCCATGCAGAGCAGATAGAGCAAAAATATCTGGAAGAGATGGAACAGCAGGGTGTG
The DNA here is from genome assembly GCA_945787995.1 of uncultured Lachnospiraceae bacterium. GTDB lineage: Bacteria > Bacillota > Clostridia > Lachnospirales > Lachnospiraceae > Acetatifactor. The sequence goes on from CALZKI010000060.1 coordinate 5,254, forward strand.
AAGGCCATGGTGGTAGTTCCCATCCGGATCAACGGCGCTATCAGTATGTATGCTGTATTCCGGGAAAAACGGGTGGAAAGAATCTGGACTGTAGATGAATTGAAGTTCATCAATGATGCTTCCAGAATTCTGCAGAGTATTATTACCAGACGTGTACAGAAGAATTCCCTTGCAGGGTCTTATGCCTCCTTGGAAATGGTGCTGGATAACATCGGGTCTTCCGTTTATGTCCGCGAAAGAGAATCCGGGCAGATTATTTTTGCCAACAGAAGTTTGCGTCAGGAATTCCATCAGGAATTGTTGGAAGATCAGCTTGCAGACATTTTTGAGAAAGATATCGCTGTGGGATCTTCCATGGGCAGAAAAGAAATTCATTATGATATCAGAGAACAGTGGTATGAACTGTACTATACGGATGTTACCTGGATGAATGGTAAACCCGCATTGCTCTGTTCCATCCATGAAATAACGGAAAAGAAAGAATATCAGCAACGCATCGAACAGTTGGCCTATACAGACTTCCTGACCGGGCTGTTTAACAGAATGTGTTGCGAAAGAGATTTGGCCAAATTCGTGGATCTGGCCAGAGAAGCAGGCAGGGAAGGCGCCCTTCTTTACCTGGATCTGGATGACTTTAAACATATTAACGATGGACTGGGACACCAGTACGGTGACGTGCTTTTGCAGTCAATTGCACACAGTCTGCGCCGCGTGGTGGGCATTCATGACACCTGTTACAGAATGGGTGGCGATGAGTTTGTTATCATTATTCCGCCTGAAAAGTACCATCTTTTTGACGAAATCGTAGAGGGCATTAAACAGATATTCAATCGTCCATGGTTTTTAAAGGACGCGGATTATTACTGTACCATGAGTATGGGTATTGTACACTATCCTTCGGAAGGAGAGGATGTACAGAATCTGATTAAGAAGTCTGATATTGCCATGTATGAGGCTAAGAAGAGCGGTAAAAACCGGGTGGCCGTTTATTCCAATGAAATCGATTCTATCTCCAGCAAGAGGCTGGATATGGAAAAATGCATGCGTGATGGTGCCAAGAATCATTACCATGAGTTCCTGGTATATTATCAGCCCATCATGGATATTCAAAAGGAAGGTACGCCCTGTGTAGGAGCGGAGGCGCTGATCCGTTGGAACAGTCCAAATCTGGGATTTATTCCACCCCTGGAATTTATTCCGCTGGCAGAGTATCTGGGACTTATCATTCCTATTGGAGAACATGTGCTTCGAACTGCCTGTGAAGATTGTAAACACTGGAATGCTGCAGGACATCCGGATTACAAGGTGAATGTAAATCTGTCGGTGATCCAGCTGACCCAACCCGATCTGGCGGATTCCATAGAAAATATTATTCATGAGACAGGTATTAATCCCAGAAATCTGACGTTGGAGGTAACAGAGAGTCTGGCCATCAACGATATGGAAAAGATGAAAGAGGTTTTGGACAGAATCCGTTCTCTGGGTATCAGAATTGCTCTGGACGACTTCGGAACGGGATATTCTTCCCTGAATCATATCAGAGAGATACCCCTTGATGTGATCAAAGTGGATCAGAGCTTTGTCAAAAATCTGGATCACAATACTTATGAGCAGGCCTTTATCCGCATGATTTCCGATCTGGCAGAAACCCTTGGCAAGCGGATTTGTGTGGAAGGTATTGAGACGGAAGAACAGTATCGCGTTCTGGAAAACATGAAAGTAAGAATGGTGCAGGGGTATTATTTTGATAAACCCATGCCTAAAATAGACTTTGAGAGGAAATATGTATGAAAACACAATCACTAGCAGCAGAACTTAGTAGTACAACCTATCCCGGAAGAGGCATTGTGATCGGTCAATCCCAGGATGGAAAATATGCCGTGACAGCATACTTTATCATGGGCAGAAGTGTGAACAGCCGAAACCGTGTCTTTGTGGAAGATGGGCAGGGGATCCGTACACAGGCTTTCGATCCTTCCAAATTGAGTGATCCCAGCCTTATTATTTATGCACCTGTGCGTGTGCTGGGTAAAGATACCATTGTTACAAACGGTGATCAGACAGATACGATTTATGAAGGCATGAAGGCCGGAAAGTCCTTTGAACAATCTCTCCGTGTGAGAAAATTCGAGCCCGACGAGCCCAATTACACACCCCGTATTTCCGGTGTGATGCACATCGAAGACGGGCAGTTTGAATATGCCATGTCCATTTTAAAGAGCAACGACGGGGATCCCGATTGTTGTAACAGATATACATTTACCTATGATAATCCGAAGAATGGAGAAGGCAGATTTATCCATACATATATGCAGGATGGCGATCCGCTTCCAAGCTTTGAAGGGGAACCCACAAAGGTAGACATCACAGGTGATATTGACAGCTTTACCAATCTGGTCTGGGACAACTTGAATGAGGATAACAAGGTTTCCCTGTTTGTCCGCTTCATCGAGATCAGAACAGGTAAGACAGAAACCAGAATCGTGAATAAAAACAAATAAGTGATGGCATATCTGCTATTTACAGGAAACAGAACCATCAAAAATTGTGAGGAGAAAACCCATGAACGAATTAGAATTGAAATATGGTTGCAACCCCAACCAGAAACCATCCAGAATCTTTATGGCGGATGGTAGTGATCTTCCCATCACCGTGTTGAATGGTAAGCCCGGTTACATTAACTTTCTGGATGCTTTCAACGGCTGGCAGCTGGTAAAAGAGTTAAAGCAGGCTACGGGACTTCCCGCTGCTACTTCTTTCAAGCATGTATCTCCTGCAGGTGCTGCAGTAGGACTTCCTCTTTCCGAAGTGGAGCGGAAGATTTATTGGGTAGACGATTTGGGAGATTTGTCTCCTTTAGCATCCGCTTATGCAAGAGCCAGAGGCGCAGACAGAATGTCTTCCTTCGGTGATTTTATTTCTCTGTCTGATGTATGTGATGTGGATACAGCAAAGCTGATCAAGAGAGAGGTTTCCGACGGTGTTATTGCGCCCGGTTATGAGCCTGAAGCTTTGGAAATCCTGAAAGCAAAGAAGAAAGGCAATTATAATGTGATTCAGATCGACCCTGCCTATGTTCCTGCTCCGGTTGAAACAAAGCAGGTATATGGAATCTCTTTTGAACAGGGAAGAAATGAACTTCATATTGATGATGCTTTATTTGAAAATATCGTGACAGAGAACAAGGAACTGCCCGAACAGGCTAAAATCGATCTGATCATTGCCATGATCACATTAAAATACACCCAGTCCAACTCTGTATGCTATGTCAAAGACGGACAGGCAATCGGTATCGGTGCAGGGCAGCAGTCTCGTATCCATTGTACAAGACTTGCCGGCTCCAAGGCAGACAACTGGTATCTGAGACAGTGTCCGAAGGTACTTGACCTGCAGTTTTTGGATAACATCGGCCGTGCCGACAGGGATAACTCCATCGATCTGTACATCGGAGAAGATTACATGGATGTTCTGGCAGACGGTGCCTGGGAAAAGATTTTCAAGGTAAAACCGGAAGTGTTCACAAGAGAAGAAAAGAGAGCATGGCTGGACGGCATGCAGAATGTGGCACTTGGCTCTGATGCATTCTTCCCCTTTGGAGATAACGTGGAACGTGCACATAAGAGCGGTGTAAAGTATATTGCACAGCCGGGCGGTTCCATTCGCGATGACAATGTGATCGATACCTGTAACAAGTACGGTATGACCATGTGCTTTACAGGTATCAGATTGTTCCACCACTAATGAATTCTAGCAAGGAGGGCGTGGCACCTGCCGCGCACAGGAAAATGAGTGAAGTAGAAAGCAGAAATTTTATTGAGAATATTATTGATAAAGATTTGGCAGAGGGCGTTTACGATACAGTCCACACAAGATTTCCGCCGGAACCCAACGGATATCTGCATATCGGTCATGCCAAAAGTATTCTTTTGAACTACGGCCTTGCCAAACAGTATGGTGGTAAATTCAACATGCGTTTTGATGACACCAACCCTACCAAAGAAAAAAACGAGTTCGTTGAATCGATTAAAGCAGATGTGAACTGGCTGGGGGCAGATTATGAAGATCGTCTTTTCTTTGCCTCCGATTACTTTGATGCCATGTATGAAGGTGCCATCAAGCTGATCAAAAAAGGAAAGGCCTATGTTTCCGATCTGACCGCAGAAGAAATGAGAGAATATCGCGGCACCTTAACGGAGCCCGGTAAAAACGATCCCAACAGAGATCGTTCCGTAGAAGAAAACCTGCAGTTGTTTGAGGATATGAAGAACGGCAAGTTTGCAGACGGAGAGAAAACACTGCGTGCAAAGATTGATATGGCTTCTCCCAATATGAATATGAGAGATCCCATCATTTATCGTGTGGCTCATCTGTCTCACCAGAATACCGGCGACAAGTGGTGCATCTATCCCATGTATGACTATGCTCATCCCATTGAGGATGCCATTGAGGGCATCACCCATTCCATCTGTACTCTGGAATTTGAAGATCACAGACCACTGTACAACTGGGTGGTAACAGAGCTGGAATATCCTCATCCGCCCAAGCAGATTGAGTTTGCAAAAATGTATTTGACTAATGTGGTCACCGGAAAGAGATATATCAAAAAGCTGGTGGAAGAGGGCATTGTGGACGGTTGGGATGATCCCAGACTGGTTTCCATCGCTGCTCTTAGAAGAAGAGGCTTTACACCCGAATCCATTCGTATGTTTGTAGATCTGTGTGGTGTGTCCAAGGCAAACTCTTCCGCCGAGTATTCTATGCTGGAGTACTGTATCCGTGAGGATTTGAAAGCAAAACGTCCTCGTGCCATGGCCATACTGGATCCCATCAAGCTGGTGATCGATAACTATGATGATGAAACAGTTGAGATGCTTACTGTGGACAATAACCTGGAGAACGAAGCACTGGGTACAAGACAGGTACCTTTCTCCAAAGAACTTTATATTGAGAGAGAAGATTTCATGGAGGAACCTCCCAAGAAATATTTCAGAATGTTCCCCGGCAACGAGGTTCGTCTGATGCATGCTTATTTCGTCACATGTACCGGTTGCGAGAAGGATGAAAACGGCAATGTGACAGTGGTTCATGCTACTTATGATCCTGCTTCCAAGGGTGGCAACAGCCCTGATGGCAGAAAGGTAAAGGGTACCATCCATTGGGTATCCGCGAAACAGGCTATCAAAGCGGAAGTCAGACTGTATGAAAACATCATCGATGAAGAAAAAGGCGTTTACAACGAAGACGGCAGTTTGAACCTGAATCCGAATTCGCTGGTGGTGAAGGAAAACTGTTATGTGGAACCTTCCCTAGCCGATGCCAAGGCTTATGATAGCTTCCAGTTTGTACGTCAGGGCTTCTTCTGTGTGGACTATAAGGACAGCACAGAGGATCACCTTGTATTTAACCGTATCGTATCCTTAAAGAGTTCCTTTGTATTACCAAAGAAGGATGCTTAGAAAAGGAA
>CALZKI010000061.1 GCA_945787995.1 uncultured Lachnospiraceae bacterium
TATTGCCTTCTGAAACGGGACATTTCACAAAGAATATATTGGGGACCGCCTTTCTCTCCACCGATTATTACCTTGTCACAGCGGTTGCTTTCACAGGACTTTGCTGTCATGCCCAGGCCTGTCATTATATTCGCAGGGTGGGCTTGTCCTGTAAAAAGTATCTGTTGCACAAACTGATTTTAACAGGCATTACTTTCGTTTTCTGCGCTTTTTGTTTTTGGTTACATATATCCCTGTAAAGGTTGCCACAATTAGGAGCACTAAAACACAAAGTGCCAATAAGATAAAAAGAAACCAGTCGTTTCCGGTTCCGCTTTTTGCCTCATTGGGAATAGCAATCTCCTGATAAGTCTGTGTGAAAGTATCTGATGTATCGCCGTTTTCCTCCGTTAACATCTGATGATCTGAAGCATTCAGGTCACCAACCACCTCATCGGATAATACCTGTTGCACAGATAGGGCCGGAATGGTCACTTCATTGCTGACGGTAAAACGGTCATATAAGTTATATACCACACCGGAAATCTGTTGCTCTTTTCCTTCCACCAGCGGAACCCGGAAACTTACCTGATTGGTCTCCTTATCCCAGGGGAAACGTTCCGATACAGTTTCTCCCAGATCAGTGGAATATGCATAATAAAGCAAAGGACACTGTTGATCCTTTCCCTCCAGAAGAAACTCGGCATAGCCTTCTTCCTGATTGACCTGTTGCAAAGCCAATATGGAAGTTTCGGGATCTGTTTTATCAGGCTTTACCTGACTTTCAGGGATTTCTATATGCTCCACCTGATATTGACTGAAATCTTCCCCGGTAGTCGGATTGGAAAGGCCGAAATACTTCGCCACAGCCAAAGCATCCAATTCCCCATATTGTTTCAGCCACTGGTCTGTATTGTCGTGATAATACGGATAATCATTGTGATGATCCAGATGACAATGCTCGATGATCACTGAGGGGATATTAACTGCTGTTGCTTCTCTGATGATGCCATAATAATCATCCTTCTCATTTTTCTTTAGCTTTGTTTTGATCCCTCTGTCAAATAAACCCAGATCAGTCAGAGATTCCATGATGATATGAGAGAAGTCATACCCTTTTGCATAAAGCTCAGGTTTGGAAGAAATCCAGGTCTCGGCACCATATAAATCATGGTTTACCGACATATTAAAATGCAGGCAGAAGAAAAAATCAGCATCCAATTCCTCAGCTATCTCCACTCGTTCCTTCAAAGTCAGATCCTGATCTTCTGTTCTGGTCATATATACTTCAATTCCATCAAAACCGGAAAGCCTTTCATACATAGCCCGGGCAAGTTTCAGCGTCATTTCTTTTTCTACAAAGGTTTCATATTCGGCGCCCAGATTTTCTCCGCCGTGCCCCGGGTCGATTACAACAACATAGTTCTCTTCTCTCATGTCTTCTCCATCATTGTGTACTCCGGTGCATACCGGAACAAAGCATATCATATTGTATATTTCCTATGACACAACAAAATGATATGGAAAAAGGTCGGTCCCCAATGTAGGAACCGACCTTCAAATACTTTTCCGTTTTAAGCATCTTCGCCTTCGTCCTGTATATCATAGGTTTCCGGATTTGACAAATCTGCAAGCTCAGGATGCATTTCTGCTCTGTTTGCTTTTACCACATCATTAAAGCTGTTAATTGCCTTATAAAAGCTCTCATAATGAGCTGTTGTCGTATTCAGAGTAGAGGTCATCAGATTTTCCATATTAGCCAGCATCTCATCCAGATATCTCATGGCTGCATCTCTGACACCATTGGCATCATTGGTAGCCGAATCCAGAATCTCCTGTGCCTGTCTGGTAGCAAGCGTTACCACTTCATTTGCCTGGGCATATGCCTGCTGCATGATCTCATGTTCATTGATCAAATGGGTGGTATGCTCCGTAGCCTCATCAATCAAAGCCTGTGCCTTTGTTCTGGCATCCTCCAGGATGGCTTCTTTATTGGAAATGATTTTTTGATACCGTTTGATCTCATCAGGTGTTTTCATACGAAGTTCTCTTAACAGTTCATCGATTTCGTCCTTGTTCACAATAATGTTGGTTTTGGACAAGGTCTGATATTTACAACTGTTAATATAATCTTCTATTTCATCAATCAACTGTTCAATTTTACTGCTCATACTATTCCCCATTTCAATGATAAATCAATAAATACCTTGCAAAGACAACTTATGCATGTCCATACTTTTCGTAAATCAATTTCGCCACAAAAGGAGGTACACATTGAGAAATATCTCCTTTAAAGCTGGCTATTTCTTTCACACTGGAAGAACTAAGATATGCATATTCCAGGCTGGTTGTAAGAAACATGGTATCCAGCTCTTCATTGGATAATTTTCTGTTTGTCTGTGCAATCTGTAATTCGTACTCGAAGTCTGTAATAGCCCTAAGTCCTCGGATTGCAACATGGATATCTTTTGACTTTGCATAATCGATTAACAATCCGCTAAAAGAATCCACTTTTACATTTGGTAAATCCTTAGTCGCTTCCTCCAATATTTTAACACGTTCATCTACAGAAAACAATGGTGTCTTTGCTGTATTGTTTAACACGCTGACGGTTAATTCATCGAAAATATCGGCCGCTCTTTTGATAACATCCAGATGCCCATAAGTAACCGGATCAAAGCTTCCGGGATAAATTGCTGCTTTCATTATGACTGACTCTCCTTTTCCAAAAATACATGCTTATTTGTTTTATACGTCTTTTCTTTGATTATGTCAAAACCATATTGTTTCACAAAACTGAAATCCTTATGAATGTCAGCCTCCATAATCAGCAACGTATTTTCCGTAACATAGGGTGCCTTGCTTAAAGCCTCCAATACGGGTTCTTCATATCCGGCCTGATAGGGAGGATCCATAAAAATCACATCTGCTTCCCTTTCATGGATGGACAGTATCCCACTGATCACATCCGTCTTTAACAGGGTGGCTTTATCTTCCATATGAGTGGTACAAAGATTTTCCTGTATACAGGCAATAGCCGGCTTTGCATTTTCAACAAAATAGGCGTGTCTTGCACCACGGCTCAATGCCTCGATACCAATTGCTCCGCTACCACTGAACAAATCGATAAACAGTCCCCCGGGAATCTGATTTTGGATCATATTAAACAGTGTTTCTTTGATCCGATCTGTGGTAGGTCTTGTATCATTTCCGGCAGGTGTTTTCAGTCGCAGGCTTTTGGCAGAACCTGCTATGACTCTCATCATACTCTAACCTTCACTCCTTTGGAATCTCTGGAACCTAATTTCAGTTTATTCAGTTCCATCTTTTTGCCTTTATACTCTATCGTGGAATCTACCGCATTTTGCGTATAATAAACTGCTTCAATGGAATCATTCTCCTGCAGTTTCATACCGCGAACACCTACAGCCGCCTTCTTTTTCTCCGGAATCTCTTCTACAGGGAAACGAAGGAAATATCCTAACTTGGACTGAAGAACGATATTACGCTGTTCTGTTAAGGTCTGAACGTTTACCACTTCCTGCCCGTCGTTTAGTTTGGTGGCGGCTACGGTTCTCTTGGCCACATCAAACTCTCCGCCGTCAACAATCTTCATCATGGCGTCGGAAGACACAAACATGAGACGATACAGATTCAGATTGGTCTGACTGGTAGCAAATACCATATGCTCTTTGGTGGTATCATAGCCGCTGATATTGTCAAGTGGAACGCCCTTATCACGGAACTTTCCAAAGGGAAGATCCTTTACCTTGATCGTATGCAGTTGTCCCAGATTGGTAAAAATACAGATCTTGCCGGTGTTTTTGCAAACAAACACAAAACGGTTTTCCGCATAAGCCGCCTCTTTGTTTCTCTCCAGGGTTGCGGTATCGATAATACGTCCATAACCGAATCGATCGATAAGACAGATTACTTCCATCTCCTCCACCGGTTTTTCCTCGTAAACCGCTTCCTCTTCGTTGGTAATCTTGGTACGACGGGGACGGTTGTATTTTTCCTTGAACTCTTCCAATTCGTTGATCAGCACCTGAGTCATGGAATCTTTTCTGGCAAGAATATCCTCATAACGGAAGATATTGGCCATAGTTTCCTCGTGATCATTGATCAACGCTTCCAGCTCCAGTCCGATCAATTTGTATAATCTCATTTCCAAAATGGCATTGGCCTGCTTTTCTGTGAAAAGAAGCTGGGTTGCCATAATCTTGGATTCTTTGGATTTAAATTTGATGCCGTCAATCTTACCTTCTACCAGACAATCCTTTGCCATTTTACGGTCTTTGGAACCGCGAAGAATCTCAATGATCAGATCGATTACATTGCAAGCTTTGATCAGACCTTCCTGTATCTCCTTTTTCTCCAGTTCCTTGGCCAGCAAATTGTTGTATTTTCTGGTAGCCACCTGAAACTGAAATTCTGCATTGGCTGCAAGAATCTGTTTCAGCCCCATGGTCTCCGGTCTTCCGCCTGAAATAGCCAGCATATTGACACCGAAGGTATCTTCTAATCTGGTCTTTTTATATAACAGATTTTTCAGATTTTCAATATCCGTATCCCTTTTCAATTCAAGGACAATACGAATTCCTTCTTTAGAAGACTGGTTACTGATATCAATAATATCCGTTGTCTTTCTGGTTTCTACAAGGGCAGCCACATCAGAAAGGAATTTGGAGATATTGGCACCAATCATAGGATAAGGAATCTCGGTGATCACCAGATTCATCTTGCCGCCCTTTAACTTTTCTACCTCAACCTTTCCCCGGATTTTGATCTTACCTGTTCCGGTTTCATAGATAGACAGTAATTCATCCTGGTTGATGACAATTCCACCGGTGGGAAAATCAGGACCTTTTACATAACGCATCAATTCTTCTGTAGTAATATCCGGATCCAACATATAGGCTTTTAATGCATCTACCACTTCCCCTAAGTTATGGGGCGGAGTGCTTGTAGTCATACCTACCGCAATACCTTCCGAGCCATTGATCAAAAAGTTTGGTATTTTGACAGGCAAAACGGATGGTTCCTTTTCCGTTTCGTCAAAGTTTGGAATAAAGTCAACAACATCTTTATCCAGATCTGCCAAAAAGGCTTCCTCTGTCAATTTCTGCAACCGGGCTTCTGTATAACGCATGGCGGCAGCACCGTCACCCTCAATGTTGCCAAAGTTGCCATGACCGTCAACAAGGGGCATTCCCTTTTTGAAATCCTGGGTCATAACCACCAGAGCATCATAAATGGAACTGTCACCATGGGGATGATATTTACCCATGGTATCACCCACGATTCTGGCACTTTTTCTGTAAGGCCTGTCGGACTTGATGCCAAGCTCATACATATCATACAGCGTTCTTCTCTGAACCGGTTTTAAGCCGTCCCGTACATCCGGAAGTGCTCTGGCAATGATGACACTCATTGCATAGTCGATATAGGATTTCTCCATCACCTCTGAATATTCGGTTTTGATAATTCTTTCCGATACGTCCATGAATCAACCTTCTCCTTGTACTCTTATACATCCAACTGGGCATCTTCTGCATGATTATATATAAACTGTTTTCTGGGTGGAACGTCGGTACCCATCAAAAGCTCCGTGATTTCGGATGCTCTTCTGGCATCTTCAATCTCCACCTGTTTTAACATTCTTCTCTCGGGATCCAGAGTGGTTTCCCAGAGCTGTTCAGCATCCATTTCCCCAAGACCTTTATATCGCTGTAGTGTAAAGGGACCTTTATGTGTCTTTCTGTACTTTTCCAGGGCCTTATCATCGTACAAATACTCTTCTGCACCTTTGCTTGGCATGGCCTTATACAAAGGAGGCATGGCAATGTAAACATGTCCTTCAAAGATCAGATCCGGCATAAAGCGATAAAACAGCGTTAGCAACAAGGTGGAAATGTGGGCACCGTCCACATCCGCATCTGCCATGATGATAATTTTGTCATAGCGTAGCTTGGAAATGTCAAAGTCATTCCCATATCCTTCGGAAAAGCCACAACCGAAGGCATTGATCATGGTCTTGATCTCGGCATTGGCAAGCACCTTATCAATACTGGCCTTTTCCACGTTCAGTATCTTACCGCGAATAGGAAGAATGGCCTGATACATTCTGTTTCTGGCGGTCTTGGCACTGCCTCCCGCAGAATCACCCTCCACGATAAAAATTTCGCATTTGGAAGCATCTCTGGACTCGCAGTTGGCCAGCTTTCCGTTGGAGTCAAAGGAAAACTTCTGTTTTGTTAAAAGGTTGGTTTTCTGTCTCTCTTCAGACTTTCGAATCTTTGCAGCCTTTTCAGCCTGTCCGATGATGGATTTCAACACCTCCAGATTACGGTCGAAGTATCTGGCAAGCTCATCATTGGTGATCTTGGAAACCACCTTGGTAGCATCCTGGTTATCCAGTTTTGTCTTTGTCTGACCTTCAAAACGGGGATCCGGATGTTTTAAGGAGACAACTGCGGTCATGCCGTTACGAATATCCGCACCGGTATAATTGGCATCCTTTTCTTTTAGAATGTTCAGTTCTCTGGCATAGTTGTTGATCAGGGTGGTAAACATGGTCTTAAAACCGGTTAAGTGCGTACCCCCTTCTGCATTGTAGATATTATTACAGAAGCCTAAGACATTTTCATGGAATTCATTGATATACTGGAAAGCTATCTCCACAGCTATACCATCTGTTTCACCCTGCACATAGATCACATCATGAATGGCTTCTTTGGACTTGTTCATATCTTTGATATATCCCACTAAACCCTCCGGCTCATGATAGGTGACCACATCCGGTTCATCTCTTCTTAAGTCCTCAAAGATAATAGTTAGATTAGGGTTCAAATATGCAGTCTCATGCATACGGCTTTTGACTTCATCTTCCTTAAACCAGGTTTTGTCAAAGATGGTGTCATCCGGAAGGAAATTAATGGTCGTTCCAGTTTCCTTAGTCTTGCCTAGTACAGGTAAAAGGCCATCCACAAGCTCAGTGGTTGGGATTCCTCTCTCATATGTATCCTCATAGATATAACCGCCGGTTTTTACGGTAACCTTCATTCTGGTAGAAAGTGCGTTTACAACAGAGGAACCTACGCCGTGCAGACCACCACTTGTCTTATATGCTTCATTATCGAACTTACCGCCGGCATGTAATGTGGTAAACACAAGACGTTCTGCACTGATACCCTTTTCATGCATGCCAACGGGAATACCGCGGCCATTATCGGTAACCGTAGCCGATCCGTCTTTTTCCAGAGTAACGTGAATTTCGTCACAATATCCGGCCAGATGCTCGTCCACTGCATTGTCCACTATTTCATAAATCAAATGATTCAGGCCCTTGGTAGAAACACTGCCTATGTACATACCGGGACGTACACGTACCGCCTCTAAACCTTCTAACACGGTGATACTTGAAGCGTCATATGCTTTAGCCATACTTAAACCCCTTACTTTATTTTACAAAAATTCTATACCACAGAATGCTTTTATTGAGACAAAAGCATTCAAAACATTTTAGCCAAAATGATCAACATTTTCGTAATCTTTTCCATAGACTCTATGCTGATATATTCAAATCTGCTATGAAAATTTTCTCCACCTGCACAGAGATTGGGACAAGGCAAACCCATAAAGGACAGGCGGGCACCGTCTGTACCACCGCGAATTGGGACAACCTTGGCTTCCTTACCCAGTTGCTGCATGGCCTCCTTGGCACGATCGATCAGATGCATATGGGGTTTGATTTTTTCCATCATATTGTAGTAAGAATCCTGAACGATTGCCTCTACAGTACCATCCCCGTATTTCTGATTGAGAAAAGAAGCAACCTCTTCAAACAATGCTTTTTTCCGGGCAAACAATACCTCATCAAAATCACGGATGATATAGTCGCAAACAGTTTCTTCCACATTTCCCCGGATGGAATCCAGATGAAAGAACCCCTCGTATCCTTCTGTATACATAGGATTTTGAGCTGTCGGAAGCATCTGCTGAAATTCCTGAGCGATCAGAATGGCATTTTTCATAATGCCTTTTGCAGAACCGGGATGCACATTCTGACCATGGACAATAAGCTTACCGGATGCAGCATTAAAGTTTTCATACTCGATCTCACCCCAGGCACCACCATCCACAGTATAGCCATAATCCGCTGAAAAACGATCCAAATCAAAACCATCGGAGCCTTCACCGATTTCCTCATCGGGAGTAAATGCAAAGCGAATGGTTCCGTGTGCTTCCTCCGGATGACTGACAAAAAATTGGAGCATACCCATGATTTCAGCCACACCGGCTTTGTCATCCGCCCCCAACAAAGTAGTTCCGTCTGTAGTAATTAATGTTTGACCGATATAGTCGTTTAGACTTGGATAGTCAAAAGGATCCAGATATATCTGCTTTTCGCTGTTTAACAGGATCTTACTACCCTCATATTGCTCCACAATCCTTGGTTTTACCTGATGTCCCGAAACCGCCGGTGCAGTATCCATATGTGCAATAAACCCTATCACCTGATCTATTTCTCTGTTGCCGGGCAAGGAGCCATATACATAGCACTTCTGCTCATCCAGATATACATCCTCAATCCCCATATCCTTCAGTTCATTCACGAGACAACGAGCCAACTCAAACTGCGTCATGGTACTTGGATGCGTGCCGGATTCCTCACTGGACTCAGTATCTATTTTTACATATCGCAGAAAGCGTTCTGTTACGTCATTCTTAATGGAAGTATCTGTAAAAACATTTTTATTTTTAAGAAGATCTATTTTCATGCTGTCCTTTTTCCTTATCCTATTTATTCTATAATGGCTTTATTACCATTATAAAAATCTCGAAACCTGTAATTTATATCAACTTTTCACCAGTTCTAAAACATCAATCTGCATACTCCTCTGCTACGGCATACAAGTATGCGTTACCCTTTTTACCTATTCTCTTCAGTATTCCCAGAGAAAATAACACATTTAATACAACGTTACTTTCTTCCTTTTTCAATTTTGCTCTTTTTGCAAATTCTGCGTTGGAAAAGCCATCCTCCAAATCAAAAGGGACAAACTGCAGATAATCGCGAATAGAATCCACCACAATCTCTTCATGAAAAGAAACGGGAACCCGGTCATATCGGGAGGAGCCTCTTTTTTTGTCTTTGCTCCACCCGTTCAGCAGTCTGTACTCTTCCATATCCAACAGTGGAAAGCGAAAATGAAGATGAGGATCTGCAAGAAAGCTTTTTATTTTGTACAGTTCCGGAAAAGCCACATAACCATTTCCTGTTTTGGGAGACTTATGTTTTCCGGATACCTCTCCGGACATTTCATCCACCCACAAAAGCCATTTGGTATGTGGAATCGGGTAAACCACAGTAACATCATACTCCGGCAAAAAGGAAGAGAGCTTATCTCTCATTTTATTGAAATTACCGTTTTGTATCTCAATGATTTCTGTACCTGTAAAAATGTCGGCAATATAGCCGTTTATCGGCACCTCATGCATATCTTCATTGGGGGCATAATATAATTTCATAATCTGGTGAATGGTTTTCTCCTTTAAGGTACCAAAACCATGCTGTCCGTTTTGTCCTAAAAGAACCTTCACCTTTGCACGTTCGAATGATTCTCGATTGATCATACTTCTGATTCTGCCTGCTGGTACTTCTTCAACAAATCATCAATGTTATCTTCATTACAATTCAAGTTTACCTTGTCCATCTTGTGATGATATCCGTTAGCCTCCAGAAAACGAAAAGCGATCATGTAGGTCACCTCATCAAAATTGGTAAAGTACTTCCGATTGATCATTTCTATTTTCTCATCAATATTCAACTCCCGGAAGGAATCCGCATAGGCAAAAACCTCTTCAAAGCTATCCAGACAGATCTGCTGTTGCTGCGTAAAATCGGAGGTTACATCCTGCACCGGGAAAACATACAAATAGGCACGGAGATACGCGGTATTTCCCTGAAACCATTGATAAACCGCATCATATTTCGTAACCATTGCTTCCACTTCCTGTTTCCAGGCAAAAGAAAGATAGGATGCATCTGCGATTCTCTTGATCTGTTCTTCTGTCAGATTCAGGTCATATTTTTCATTAAAATTGGCAATAATCTTCTTCCTTTTTACAACCGGTTTGGGAAGGATCTTGCTTTTTAACGGAGC